>JAWOEN010000037.1:0-3644 GCA_046482725.1 Cloacimonadales bacterium (SeqCode) | reverse complement strand
GATGATCCAGAAAGATTAAAAAATATTTTTGCCGCTCTGAGAGAGATTTCCCGGGAAATTGCCGTCGTTTTGCCGCTGCATCCCAGAACTCGTAAGATCATCGCACAGCAGCAGATTGAGAGCGAAGGATTGTTGTTGATCGATCCGGTAGGTTATCTGGAGATGGTTTATCTGCTGCAAAATTGTAATTTGGTGATGACCGATAGCGGTGGCTTGCAGAAAGAAGCTTATTTTTTCCATAAATTGTGTTTAACCATGCGTGATGAAACAGAATGGGTGGAGCTGGTAGAGCAGGGTTTCAATCGTTTGGTTGGCGCTGATTATCAGGAAATTATCAAAGGCTTCAAGCTCTTGGCTCAGCAGCAGGCAGATTTTAGTCAGCAATTGTATGGAGAGGGCGAGGCCAGTCGACTTATCATCGAGCAATTGCGCTGATAAATATTCCTGAAGAAAAAAATATATTCGGGCACGGAAAGCTTTCTGTGCCTGCTTTTTTGCCCAAGTATCGATAATATAATTTAACTCAATGGTAAAAATGTATTTGACAAAATATTCTTATATTTTTCCTATCTATTTTGAGGTTGGCTTGCTTGGTTATAATGCCAACTGACGATAACTAGTTTGGAGGTTCAGATGGATTATACAGCTGGAATTGCCTTGCTGATATTTCTTGCAGCGCTTTATCTTATTTATCTCTATATGAGGCATAAGTATCAAATTTATCCCTTCAATTATAAGATACTTTTTTTTATGGGTATCATCTATATCGTGCAGGGCATATTTATGAAATATTATCTATTTATCTTGCTGGGAATCATATTTTTTATATTTGGAATTTCAAATCGTAAAAGATGGCGCAGACTGGATAGCTGGCTACAGCTTTCGACCCGTCAACGTCAGCTTAGAATTATCATAATCATAATTTTTACTTTGATTTTTATCTATCTTTCTGTGGCAAATTTTTGGCTGAAGTAGGCACTATGAATGAAACAATAAAACTAATGATGCAACATCGCTCGATCCGAGCTTATAGCGAGCAGGTTCCATCAGATGAGATGATCGAAACAATGGTAAAAGCCGGGATGCAAGCAGCATTTGCCGGGCAATTGGGCAGTGTGATAGTTTCCAAAGATCGGGCAAAGAATCCCTTTGCAGCACCGCTATATTTTATTGTTTGCGTCGATCTGCATCGAATGGAGCAGGTGATGCAGCAGCGTGGTTGGGAGCTGAAATCTACCGACAGTGCGATGCTACTTTTTGGCATGCAAGATGCCAGTTATTTAGCGCAAAATTTGGTTTTGGCTGCTGAAAGTCTGGGCTTGGGAACTTGCTATCTGGGTTTTGTTCCCTTTCAGGCAGAAGCCAATCTCAAAAGGTTTGATTTGCCGCCGCGCGTCTTTCCCATGGTGGGAATATCAGTCGGATATCCGGCAGAAAATCCTCCTACCCGTCCGCGCTATCCTCTGGAATTTGCCTGTTTCCCGGAAAAATATCCCCGCTTTTCAGCTGAGCAGATCAAAGATGCAAGTCAGCAGATGGATGAAGGTTACTTGGCGCAGAATTATTATAAAGATGGAAAGCTGATGATTCAGCTGGAGCAGAAAACAGAAACTTATGATGCGACAAATTATAGCTGGACCGAGCATATTTCCCGCAAATGGGGACAGTGGCTGGATGATGAAGCTGAGCTCAAAGAGATAATGCAAAAATATGGATTTTATAAAGATTAAAGGAGATGGAAGATGCTGAAGTATCAAAAATTATTGAACAATTTGAACCAAGCCGTTGAGGCAGAATATCTGGCAGAACTGGAGAGGATCAAAGAGATCTGGGAAGAGAGCAAAGAAAGCGACGATAAATATCTGAAATTCGCTTTTGCCGTAGCTGACAAGATATTGGCTTTGGCAGAAATGGAGAAGACGATAACTGAAAACTATTATCAGGAAAACAGCTTTGAAGACCTGCAGAAAAACAATCAACTTCTGTTCGAAGAACTTTGGCCTGAAAATTATTCTACATCCTATGCCAACCCCGATTATGCCTGCCAACAGTTTGGTGAAGAATTGGGGCAAGTCTTTTCAGCTTTTTACACCAATGTTCGCAGTTTGTTAGATGCTGCCTATTCTCACGAAATATTTAGTATAGAGCGTTATTGCAGAAAATTTATCCAGTTTTATACTTTGCTGAAAGCGCAAGAGGATAGCGCTGACGAGTATAGGAAAATTTATAGATCTATCATGGCCGAAAGTAATGCAGCTGAGCGCAAGCTAGGTCTTATCGCAGCTTACGATCCACACTCTTGCAAATTTTCTCAGTTTATCCAGAAGGCAGATCTGCATGATCTGAGATATCTTTATCAATTTGGCAAACATATCTCTGCCAATGAAATAGAGACAGCCAAATTTCTAAGCAATTATCCGCCGCAAAAGATCGATAAATTAGCCGCATCTATCGTTGAAGCTTATATCAGAAGTTTTACCCTCTCCCAAAAAGATCTCAGCAACAAGAAAACTGTGACCATTATGCACAATATCGGGCAAGAACTAATCGTGCGGCAGTTGATGCAAAAATTTGCCGCTCGTGGCTTGCAGGCGATCGTCAATAATCCCTTCAGCACCGCGGCCAATCGCCAATATCAGTATGATCATAGATTCGATAAAGCACTCTATTTTGATGAAGAATATACCCAGAAATATCTGCAGATAGAAGAAGAAGTTTCTGCCGAACTGCAAGAGCTGCTTGCGGCTCATTTCGGTCCGGTCTATTTCGATAAATTTGGTGAAACTCCCTTTTCGCCTCAGCAGAAGAAAAGCTGCCTGAAACTAAAGAAGCAGCAGCAGAAATTGAATCAGACCTTTCGGATCGAGGCTAGCAAAATTCGGGAAAAATACTCACCGAGACAGGAAGGCAGCTTCTGCATCATAGCTTTCCCAGTTCCGGAGATTGGCCAAGATTTTGCCAAGATTTTCGAAGAGACAATGGAAAATAATATGATCGATAGCGAGCAGCACGAAGCTATTCAGCATCACCTTATCACCGAGCTGGATAAGGCTGAATATGTTCATGTTTTGGGTAAAGAGGGTAACAAAACCGATATCAAAGTGAAGATGCAGAAACTGAAAAATCCTGCTCAGGAAACCAATTTTGTCAATTGTGGGGCAGAGGTTAATATTCCTGTAGGCGAAGTTTTTACCTCGCCTCAATTAACCGGAACCAACGGCATCTTGCATGTAAAAGAGATCTATCTAAATGATTTGCGCTATGAAAATCTGGAATTGGAATTTGTTGATGGCTATGTCAAAAATTACAATTGTACCAATTTTGCCGAAGCAGCTGATAATCGCAATTTCATTGAAGAAAATCTGCTTTTCCCACACAAAACTTTGCCTCTGGGAGAATTCGCCATCGGCACCAATACCAAAGCTTATGTAATGAGCCAGCGCTATGAGATATTACCGATCATGCCGATTTTGATCGTGGAGAAGATGGGGCCGCATTTTGCCATCGGCGATACTTGCTTTAGTTGGGAAGAAGATTTCAAGGTCTATCCCATATCTTCAACGACATATTTTTTCCAGTGCTGGTCAAATCGCTTTTTTGCCGCATCTCCGGTCAGGGCGCCGGATAAAACGGGATAGAACCAG
>JAWOEN010000007.1:0-5669 GCA_046482725.1 Cloacimonadales bacterium (SeqCode) | reverse complement strand
CTGATTCTTTTTCTCTGCAATTTCCTTTGGAAATTGGCGTGAACAAGTTAATTCTGGCTGGGTCAGAATTAACGGTTCACCTCTATACTGATCTGTTAAGTATTCATTTAACCAATAAAAAAACTTCACTCTTTGCCCGCCGTGGAATGGTATGCCATTTTCAGGCAGGAAAAATGATGAACCCAGCTGCGTTAGCAGCGATAGAAGAAGATCAGCCACCGAAAAACAGCGAACAAGAAATAGCGCCGGGGCAATTGAATTTTCTAGCTTTCAGTGCATTGGGTGCTGCTTGAGCCTAATGTTATTTGTTATATCTCAAGCCGAAGCCATAAGGAAAGCGTGGATTGTAGTTATCATCGCCCAAATTCCAATTTTCATCATCATAGCGGGGCCATGAAAAGCTCAGTTTTCCTTGAAAATCATAATCTCCAAAGATTACATCAGCTACTCCCTTACCTTCAGAGCCTGGAAACCAAGCAACAGCAAATGCTTGAGAAAGTTGCAGCTCTTTTTCTATTATCAAGGGTCGGCCGCAGATCATAAGCGTAACTATCGGTATACCATGGGCAGCGATGAATTGGATAGTTTTCAGATCTTCAGGATGCAATTGGTGTAGATATAGATGGGTGCCGTAGGGTCCTGCTTTCATCAGGGGGTTTTCCTTTGATGATTGGCAAACCTCAGAGGTAGAGCCAGGACCAATATTTAATCCTTTTGTCAAGCCGGCAACTCTGATGTCACCCAACATCTCGGCATAAGGAACTTCGCCAATAACCACAATTGCCACATCATGCCGGGCTGCGTCTGCAGAACTTCCATCAACGCACAATTCTGCATTGTTGGCAACAGCCTTGATACCTTCCCAGATGGAAGTGCCACCCAAGATTGCAGAGCCTTCGATCTGAGTGCTCTCGGCTTGCTCGCTTTGTTCCTGTTGATTATAAGCGCGCTCGATATTGGCTTGATTATCTTTTACTCCTTGCCAAGCAACAGTAAAGCCGCCACACTGATGACCACGATCATGAGCATTTTTTCCGGCGACTAAAATTCGAGCATTTTTATCCAAAGGCAAAATCTCGTTATCATTTTTTAGTAGGACCAAAGATTTTCTTACCGCTTCCCGTGCTACTTGCCGATGCTCTGCGGAGCCAAAATAGGAATTATCCAAAGATAATCTTCTATGAGCCGGACGCGGCTTTTCGAACATGCCGAATCTAAATTTTACTCTCAGGATACGCCGCACAGCATCATCCAAACGCTCCCTAGAAATGCGACCATTGGCAATATTATTCTTCACATGCTGAATAAAATCCTGCCACTTTTCTGTGACCATAAACATATCCAAGCCGGCATTTATAGAGAGTACGACTGCCTCCTCAAAATCATCTGCCAGATAATCTATTCCATCCCAATCCGAAATAACAAAACCAGCAAAGCCCAACTCTTTTTTCAGTAAATCTGTAATCAGAAATTTGTGACCATGGCATTTTTGCCCAAACCAGCTGCTAAGTGATACCATCACAGATAGCACTCCAGCCTCCACGGCTGCTCTGTAAGGAGGAAGATGAATTTGCCGTAATTCTGCTTCGCTGATGCACATATCGCCTTGATCGATGCCATGCAAAGTCGCACCATCCCCGATCCAATGTTTTACACAAGCTATTACATTTTCTTCTCCCAGATCTCCTTGTAAGCCTTTCACAAACCGTTCGGCATATTTTGATACTATTCCAGGATCTTCGGAATAGCTCTCATAAGTTCTGCCCCAATGATCATTTCTAGCCACGGCTAAAGTGGGAGCGAAAGTCCAATCCACTCCTGTCGCCAAGATCTCTTTGGCAGTGGTGGCTGCAATCTTCTCAACCAAATCAGCATCATCCATCGCACCCAAGCCAATATTATGCGGAAAAACCACTGAGCCTTTGACATTGGTGTTACCATGAATCGCATCTACTCCATAGAGCAGGGGGATAGCCAAATGGTTTTCATCTCTCTGCATCGAGGCAGCCCAGTAGGCATCATTCATCTCAATCCAATCTTGCGGTCTGTTCTCGCCTGGAACAGAACCTCCTCCACTCAAAACAGATCCGATATGAAATTCTCGCACCTGCTCAGGAGTAATAAATTGACGCTCAGGCTGCAGAATTTGACCAATTTTCTGATCCAAATTCATCTTCTGCAATAACTCATTTACTTTTTTTTCAAGCTTATCCATCTAAAAATCTCCTTATATGTTTACATATTTAACGCCAGCTTTTCAGCTTAGTTCAACCTCGATGCGTTTGATTTTCCGATCACGAATTTTATGAGCTAGCTCTGCTGGCAAAGTAGTTCCCTCATAGCTAAGCTTTTGCCCTGAAGACTCACTGAGCGTCCATTTATGGGGGCTTACAGCATTTTCACCAAAGGTATTTCTCATTTTATAATTATGATATGTAACAAGGATTTTCCCAAATAAAATGAAACTAAAGCTATTTTTAGGAAATTCCAGCTCTTGCCATTTATCATCAAAAAACAATCTACTTTTGGTTACAGTCTTGGTAAAGAGCCAAGCAGCTAATGCCGGCTTTAATTGGAAAATGAGATCACCATTTTGCGCCAACTCAAAAGGTTGTTTACCCAGCATCATATAGAACAGGATATTGATGAACTCGGCAGTAGCACCGCTCAACCTTGCAACAAAACCATTTCCATGCAAAGCAGGATCAGGGTTGGCGCTACTGACAATAAAAGATGAATTTTCCAAAATGCTTCTTCCATAGACATTGGGATCCAAAAATGGAATGACTACATTCTGAAAGTTTTCGTAAAATTCCTGATAAAAGCCACTTTTCAAAATCTCCAGAATATATTTATATTCCATATGTAACCAGATCGACTCATTTTCATACCAACCGGGCGAAAAGGTTCGGGCTCGACCTATTTCCGGAACTTGATCTTGCAAAGATTCGTTTACTTTATACATCTTCAGTTTTTGATCAAAAAGCCCACTACTCTTGATATTCTTAATCAAGCTTCTAGATTTTTCATGATCTTGATTGGAGCGTAAATAGTGTACTGGCCCTTCCAAAAAGAGCGGTAATGGTTGCTGCTGAAAACTTTTCACTCGAAAACAAGCTAAACCTCGGGAGTTTCGCTTTATGCACTCACCTTGCTCGGGATGAGAGATCATGATCTTTTCATAATCTGTTACATGATTGATAAAGTAAGAAGCGATTACATTCTTCTGGTTATCCCAAGCTTTTTCGATTCCAATTTCCAGTTTTTGCAAACCTGCTTTCAAAAATTTCTCCAGCTGCTCTGCAGTTATTTCGTGCTCGATTCCACTAATTCCCAAGCGGGTTTTGGCTCGATATTTTTCTTTGCTGCTAGTAGCTTGATCCCAAAAATCGAAAGCTGATAAATCTTGCTTGAGCAGCTTATTCAGCTCAGCCATAAACTCCAGTAATTCTTCATAGACCAGCCAGGTGCGCTCGTTCTCGGCAAGTTCAGCCAAAGCATCTAAGATAAAGAGCATAGCTCTTTTCAGTTCCAAAGTTTCGTTGATACTAGAGCCCATCAACCCAGGCAAGCCATTGAGTGCATCGTACCAGTTGGGTTTATCGCTTTCCATTTCCACTCCCACACCTGCAGCATCAAGTGAGGCCAATTTATTTATGACCAGTGATAACATTTTATTGATGAGTGAGGTAAAATAGATCTCTTTTTTTCCATAACCTGTTCGCACTTTATTGGCATTTTGCCGACGTTGATTGATCAGCAATTTTTTCTCTTCATCCAAAACTACCGAATTCAGTTGCATCGGCTTATCTTCCCAGATTACATACTTATCGGCTCGTGGTTGCACACAATGGGGATTATCATAAAAAGAAAAGGTTTTCTCTTTGAAAAGAATTTGCAGCTTATTTTCCGGATAAACAGCCAGATAATTTTCCAACAAATCCAGATTATAGGTCCAGTGATCTGTCCAATAACTTTCACCATATCCTGTTGCGTGGATTTTTTCACATTCTGCTAGCAGATCACCCAAAAAGCTATCAAGATCAGCGGTAATAGTGATCTTATTTTCTTGCAGATATAGAGCGAATTTGCCAGGAGAAAAAGTTTCTTGCAGATAGTTGAAGGCATCTTCCCGGTTTTCTGAGGGCAGATATTCAGCTAGGATATTTTTTATTGCTGCTGCATCTTTTATCGAAAAAAGTATCTCTTTGATGACGAGTGGATTGAAGCCATCCAGTTGAATCAAGTTGTAGAAATGTTCTACATTATTTTGTTTGAGATCAGGATTAAAGAAGAGATCTAAGCGCCGGTTTTGATTTACGTCTCGAAAATTGCCATTACCTTGGGAAAAGGGAGTTGGTGTGAGCCGATAATCGTTATAATCTCTTTCCAGATCTCCATGTTTGCGCGAGAATAGATGCAGCGTGGAAGCTGATTTTTTGCCTTTGAGCGTATAAGGAAAGCCACCGCGCAAAGTATTATCTAAGAAGTTCTGTCGTGCGTAACTATTCAAAGCATTATTTTGGCTGTTGATAAAATTATTTTGGGTCAGTTGCTTGATAATTTGCTCGTTGGTTTCAGCCTTCTCTGCAATATAGTTTTTATCTTTGGTCAGCGAAACCAAAGCTTTGAGCTCTTCTACTGTATTTGCCTGTCCGATAATGGAAACATAAGTAAAACTTTTCCCAGCTGCTATAGAGCCACTAAAAAGTCCCATCGCTGCAGGCAAGCGATTTTCAAAGATCTGACCTTGCAGCATCTGGGAGGGAGAACTTTTCAGGAAATTGGCAGGATAATTATAGTCTGCTCTGATATCAAAAATTTTCACGGGATCTACAATGGGAGTAACCAACTTTGTCTCTTTCTCAGTTTCTTCGAATCCCAAATAGAAATTACCTTTTTTGATACGAACCACATCAGGTCGGTCTGCCGGCTTCACTTTCCCTTTGAAAAAAGGTATCTTATTCTCATAATTCACCACTTCCACAAAAGCTTCTACCAGTCTTCTGATATTTTTTAATCCGCTATTATCAAGGCCATAGGGAATGATCAAGGGCAAACCATCCAAGCCTTCGAATGCGATTGCTTCTTGGTTAAGGTTCTCGATATTTAAGATACGAACCAATCCGGCATATTTTGCCTCTGGAACATTAAAATATTTCACACTAAATTTCAAACCCAAAGTATGATTTATCTCTTCCAAAATCAATTGAGAAGAGGTTATTTTCATGCTTTGCTCTTTCTGCATTTCTTGATCTCTGAGATAATTTTGGAACGGCTCATAAAATTTTATTTTACTTTGAGGCAATTTGATAAAGGTACGAAAACCTTGGGAAGAAACTAGATTATAAGCCCAGTTAGCCGGCAAAAATTCCATGATGGGATGGTGCTTGCCATCGATTCCCATACTACAGATGCATTGAGCGCGATTTACATAAAATGTCCACATCGGAATGCCCTTGGTTCCGGCGACTCCGGGGAAAAAACTCGAAAAGGCTTTGGTGGAATTATAATCCTTGATGGTAAATTCACCTGCTTTATTCAGCCTATATTTTTGGTCTTCTGATTTTGACAACTTTATCTCCTTTTCACAATAAACTAAAAAAAATCAAAGCCAGCCGGAAGCTTCCGGCTGGCTTTGATTTTTTTTAGTTTATTGTGAAAAGGAG
>JAWOEN010000211.1:0-7952 GCA_046482725.1 Cloacimonadales bacterium (SeqCode) | reverse complement strand
AGGTTTTTGTCAGCGGCAAAAGTGCCAAAGTAGAGCGTTTTTTGCCGCGACAAAATATCTGGGTAGATGCCCGAGCTTATCCGATCTATGATGATCAGGGTAAAATCGTAAAAATCATCGAACATTTGCGCGATATCACTGAACAGAAAAAAACTGAAGAGCTAATTATCAGTAATCAAAAATTATCAAATGCCATTATCAAAGATTCGCCTTTGGGCATTTCGGTACGTGACAAAAATGGCACTTTGATCTTGTACAACCAAGCTTGGCAAAATATCTGGGATTTGTCAGCAGCAGCTGTAGAAAGCTATCAGGTAAAGAGAGAAAATCTTATCCTCAGCAACAAAGATAACTATCTAGGTCAGCATCTACCAGCTGTGCAAGACGTCTATCAGCATGGCGGCTCTTATTATGTGCATGAGGTAAAGACCTCAAAATCTCGCCCAGGGCAAGCGGAATGGATTTCCCAACGTTTTTATGCGATCACAGATCAGAATAATCTTGTTGATCAAGTGGTGGTTCTCACCGAAGACATTAGTGAAAGAAAGCATTCTCAGTTGGTACATGATGTGATGTTCAAAATTTCCAATCATGTAAATATCAAGCAAAGTTTGTATCGACTGCTCGATAATATTCGGCAGGAAGTTTCTCGTCTGATGAACACCAAAAACTTCTATATCGCCATTTTGGATCGAGAGAGTGGAAAGCTGCTTTTTCCCTATTGCAAAGATGAAAAAGACAATGAAACACGTCCTACCTGGCCGGGAAAAACCTTAAGTGGTTATGTGATAAAAACCGGTAAACCGCTGCTGGTAGAAAATATCTTGGATAGCGCTTTGGTCAAATCCGGGGCTGTGGAAGCTGTGGGATATCCCAGCAAAGTCTGGCTGGGCGTTCCGCTTATCTACAACAATGTTACGCTTGGTCTGGTCGCCCTGCAAAGCTATGAAGATTCTAAACTCTATAACCAAAATGATCTAAAAACATTGGAATTTATTTCGCATGAAATTGCCACAGTTTTGGAAAAGAAACGAATCGATGATGAGATCGCAGTCCAAAAAATCTATTTTGAGAATCTATTTGAAGTATCGCCTGATGCTTTGGTTATCCTTTCCAACGAAGATAAGGTAATGCGCGTCAATGCCGAATTTAGCAAACTTTTTGGCTATTCCAATCAGGAAGCGCAAAATCATTATATCAACGATTTGATTGTTCCCAGCCAATTTAAGGAGGAGGGTCTAGAGCTGACGCAGGAAGTGAAGATTGGTAATTCAGTTGCCAAGCAGACCATTCGCAAGAGTAAGCTGGGAGAAGAGATCTACGTGGAGATTATCGGCAAGCCGATTATTTTGAAATCGAATCAATTGGCAGTGTTGGGAATCTACCGCGACATCCGCGAGCGGGTGCTGGCAGAAAATCGTATGAAACAAGATCTGCAAGTAAACAAAACCTTGCTGCAAGAGCTCTATCACCGGACCAAGAACAATATGCAGGTGATCTCTTCCCTGCTCTATATGAGCAGCTCGCAAACCAAAGATCAGCATGTGAAAGAAACATTCCGCAGCATCAATAACAAGATCAAAGCGATGAGCCTGGTTCATAAAAAATTGTACCAATCGCAAGATCTTTCCAAGATAAATCTGGCAGAGTATTTGGAAGATCTGCTCAAACTTATCATCAACAGCTACGGCATTCAGAGTAACGCTATCCAGCTAAATTTTGCAATGCAAGATATCTATATTTTGATGGATAGTGCCATTCCACTGGGTTTGGTGATCAATGAGCTGGTCAGCAATATCCTGAAGCATGCTTTCCGCTCGCAGCAAGCAGATAAAGAAATTTCCCTGCAATTAGAACAGAACGCAGCAGATGAAATTATTTTGACGCTGCGCGACAATGGCCAGGGAATTCCCGCTGATTTTAGATTTGAAGATAGTAGTTCGTTGGGCTTAAAGACTGCGATTAGCCTGATTCGCCGTCAGCTGAAAGGAGAGATAGAGTATAGAAATGAATCTGGGCTAAGCTGGCAGATCAAGATCAAGGATGAGCAGCACCAGGCCCGAGTTTAAGCAGAGATTTTTTTTGAAACGAAGGAGGTAAGTTATGATCAAGGTATTGGTAGCGATAGCAGATGAGATAGAAGAATTGGAGACAATCGGCATCGCCGATATGTTGGATCGGGCCGGAGCAGAAGTAACTCTGGCCAGTGTAGATCAGCTGCAGATTTCAGCCTCACACCACACCAAGATAATTGCCGATAAACTAATTGCAGATTGCCAAGAAGAGACATATGATTTGATAGTTTGCCCGGGTGGCATGCCAGGTGCTGAATATCTGAGTGAGAGTAAAATCTTGATAGAGATGTTACGCCAACAGAAAAATGCAGGAAAATGGTACGCAGCGATCTGTGCTTCACCGGTGGTAGTGCTACAAAAAAACGGTTTGATCGGAGATAAACTGGCTACAGCTTACCCCAGTATGGCGGCAGCTCTTCCCAACCAGAAGCTGCTGGCAGAGCGAGTGGTGGTAGATGGCAACTGCGTCACTGCCCAAGGCGCAGGGGTGGTGATGGAATTTTCTTTGAAATTGATCGAATTGCTTTTTGGCGCTGAGAAAGCGGCTGAGATCAAAAAGTCTATGCTGATTTGCTAATTTTTATAAACTGATCAGAGAAAAATATTTACGAAATCTAGCTGCTGAAATTTCTCGTAAAAAAATTTCGGGAGCTGTGATGAAAATATTCTATCTCTTTTTAAGCCTTTTGGCGATCGTCTTGTGGGGACTGGCCTTGTTGGCTACCCGCATCTTGATCGAGCATAATTTTTCGCTCAATTTCATTACACTTTGCCGCTTTGCCCTTGCCGCCTTATTGCTGAAGCTCACGATCAGGCCGCGACATCGGCAAACTATCGCCAAATCTGACCTCAAATATTTTGCCTTGATGGCCGTCGGTGGCATCTCGCTCTTCTATTTTTTCGAAAATTCCGGAGTGAAATATACCACCATCTCCAATACTTCGCTGATCATTGCTACGATTCCGCTCTTCACGCTCTTGCTGGCCCGAATAGTCTATGGCAAAAAAATGAGCTGGCAAAATATCTGGGGCTTGCCGCTGGGCTTAGTCGGTACAGCGCTGCTTTTTATCAAAGATTTTCACGCCGGGAACACCCTGCATCTCAAAGGAGATTTTTTGGTTTTGGGCTCGGTCTTGTTCTGGCTCATCTACTCTTTTGCTTACCGAAAAATCATGCATAAATACAATACGATATTTATTACCTATATCACCATCTTGTGGGGTGCCCTCTTTCTGCTGCCTTCGCTGCTCTGGGAGTTTTCTCAGATTGCGACCATCATCATAAATCCTTCGGTAATTCTGGCTTTACTCTTTCTGGGCATCTTCTCTTCCTATCTGGCCTATCTTATTTGGAATATCTCGATCACCAAAATCGGGCTCAAAATCACTTCCAACCTGGTGCTCTTCTCACCGATTGTCAGCATCTCGGCGGGAATTATCTGGCTGAATGAGCCCTTCGGCTTCAATCTGATTCTCTCCACTTTGGCGATCATCGCCGGAGCCTATCTCACTTCGCATACCACACCCGGTGAAGAGTTTTAGATAATTGTCTAACTGATAATTATCAAAACATTTAGTTGATTCTGAGATCCTTCCCAACCCAAGTCTAAGCATTGGATAAAACTATTGACAGCAAGAGTGAAGCAAAAAATTATGCATTTCTGAAGTTAAGTTTATCTCACGCTCGGGATCGTCTGCTGGGCAGATAGCTCCTTAAACCTTTACAAGATAAGCTTTTACTTTATATTATTTTATTGTGGCTACCACAAAGTGATGTGGCTGATTTGCATAAGAAAAAAATTAGAAAAAAATTATAATAGGAGATAGATGATGAAAAAAGGAATTCACCCCAAATATGAGAAAGTAACGATTACTTGCTCGTGTGGTAACGTGATCGAAACCAGATCTACAAAACCGAATTTAGCAGCTCAGATTTGTTCTCAATGTCATCCTTTCTACACTGGCAAGCAGAGAAAGATTGCCAAAGAAGGACGTATCGAGAAGTTTAAGCAAAAATATAAACAGCAGCAAGAAGAAAACCAGAAATAGAAGTTTTTCCCCTGCGCACCATTACTATATCCATAGAAATGGTGCGTTTTTTTATGGAGCAATAAATGAGCAAAAAACAAATTCAAGTCGGTGGCCAGGCTGTTATCGAAGGTGTGATGATGCGCGGTCCCAAATATTTGGCAACTGCTATCCGTCGCCAAGACGATTCTATCGAGATCAAAAAGCAGCAATTTGAATCGGTAACCTCCCAAAACAAATTTCTGGGACTGCCGCTGATTCGCGGTTTTGTCTCGTTGATCGAGATGATGATTATCGGTTTCAAGACCTTAAACTTTTCGGCGATTCGAGCTGAATTGGATTGGGAAGCAGAAGAGAAGAAAGAGAAAAAAAACTATAAAGAAAAATCTGAAGGCCGCAAAAAGGTAGAAGAATTTTTCAGCTATCTCTTTGCTTTTGGCTTGGCTTTCTTGCTCTTTGCCTACCTGCCCTATCAAATAGCAGAATGGCTGAAATTGGGCAAAGAAGATCTCTACTTCAACCTCTTTGCCGGCTCGATCAGAATTCTCTTCTTCGTCTTGTATGTCTGGATTATCAGCCGTATGAAAGATGTGAAAAGAATATTTGAGTATCATGGCGCTGAACATAAATCGGTTTATGCTTATGAAAAAAACAGCAATTTGATTCCGGAAGAGATCCAAAAATTTTCTACTCTGCATCCCAGATGTGGTACTAGCTTTATGTTTCTGGTCTTACTAATTGCCATTTTGGTTTTTTCCATTGTCGATACCATAGTCTCCCATTTCTTGGGTCAGCCTCAGCTGCTGGTGCGTTTGGGATATCATCTGCTGCTTTTCCCACTCATCTCGGGCATCTCTTATGAAGTGCTAAAATTCAGCGGCAAAAACATCGAGCATCCTTTGGTAAGATTTTTTACTGCTCCGGGACTGGCTCTGCAAAGAATAACCACTCAGCCACCAGACAACAAGCAGATAGAAGTAGCCATGATCGCGATGAAATGCGCCTTGGAAATGGATATTAGTGAATATAAACATGCAAAGATAATCGAGGATAATTGATGGAATTTCCGCAAGAAAAAATTGAGAGCTTACAAACAGAATATGATAAACTAAAAGATGAGATCATGGATCCCAATAATATGTCGGATCGTCGCTATTATGGCAAAATCTCCCGCCGCTTCAAGATTTTGGAGCAAACTTTGGCTTCGGCCCGTCAAGCTCAAGAATTGATTGATGAAATCAAAGCCAGTAATGAGATGGTAGAGTTGGAAGAAGATAGTGAGATGATCGAATTGGCTCAAGAAGATATTGTCGCCAATCAAGAGAAACTGGAAAAAGAAATGGAAAAACTGCACGAACTGCTAGCGCCTCGTGACCCCAACGATGAGAAAGATGCCATCGTCGAGATCAGAGCCGGCACTGGCGGAGATGAAGCAGCCCTATTTGCCGCAGATCTATATCGCATGTACTCTTATCTAGCCGATAAAATGAACTGGGAAAAATCTGTACTCTCTTCCAATCCCACCGGTGGTGGTGGTTTCAAAGAGATAGTTTTTTCACTCTCGGGAGACAATGTCTTTGGTACAATGCGCTTCGAAAGCGGCGTGCATCGCGTACAGCGAGTGCCGGAAACAGAATCTCAAGGCAGAGTGCATACCTCAGCTATTTCGGTAGCGATCTTGCCCGAAGCGGAAGAGGTGGATATTGATATCAGTCCCAATGATTTGAAAATAGATGTGTTCCGTGCTTCCGGTAATGGCGGACAAAGTGTAAATACCACAGATTCTGCTGTGCGCATCACTCACCTGCCCAGTGGCGTAGTCGTTACTTGTCAGGACGAAAAATCGCAATTGAAAAATAAAGTGAAAGCGATGAAAGTATTGCGCAGTAGATTATTGGATCATGAGATTGCCAAGCAGGAAGCTGAAATTGCCCAAAAACGTAAATCTCAAGTAGGCACCGGCGATCGTAGTGCCAAGATCCGTACTTACAATTTCCCGCAATCCAGAGTTACTGATCATAGAATAAATTTGACATCCTACAAGCTGGATGCAATTTTATCCGGCGATTTGGATGAGTTCTTTGTTGCTCTGAAAAATGCTTATAAAAACGAACGAATTCAAAAATAATTATAACCAAAAGGATCGAGAATGCTGATTTTATCTTTTATCACGATAATTGTATTTTTTCTGCTATCTGCTTTTTTTTCCGGCATCGAAACCGGTCTCACTTCCATCGACCGCATAAGTCTGGAGCAACAGGTCAGCAGCGATAAAAAAGTCAAAGGTATCTTGCAATTTCTCAAAAATCCCGATCGCTTATTTGGTACTACTCTCTTTGGCAACAATATTGCCCTGGTTATCTTATCCACAGTCTCGATGCTGCTGGTGGAACATTACAATAAAGTTTCTCAGCATCATATCAGCGAGCACGTCGCCACGCTTGCACTTTCATTTTTGGTCATGCTCTTTGCCGAGATTATTCCCAAAGCCCTCTTCCGAGACAATTCCACCCGCTTGGTAAAAAAATATCTGCCTCTGATCAGCTTCTTTAGTTACACCCTAAAACCGCTGATCAAATTTGTGGAGATCTTCAATAATTTCCTGGCCAAAGCATTCAATATCGATGATTCCAACGCTTATCATCACATCAGCCGCGACGATATCTCCTTTCTTCTATCCGAAAAACCGACCGATATGCATGAGAAACAGCGTGAGATGATCGAAGACGCACTGGAATTTGCCGAGCTAAAAGCAGAAAATGTGATGATTCACCGCACTGAAGTGGTGGCGATCCACAAAGATGCTACCATTCCTGAAGTTATCGAAATTGCCAGTGAAGCCGGCTTTACCAGATTTCCCGTTTACGATCAGGATCTGGATGATATCGTGGGAATATTGATCATCTATGATCTGCTCAAAGCAGATCCGGCCAGCAAAGCTGCCGATTATATGCGCAAACCCAATATCATTCCTGAGACCATGAACGTCGATGCAGTGCTTTCTGATATGCAAGCTAATAAAAATAGTATCGCTGTGGTGATAGATTCTTATGGTGGAACAGCCGGTATCATCTCGATCGAAGACATTTTGGAAGAGATCGTTGGTGAAATAGAAGATGAATATGACGTAACTCAGACCAATGCCGAGATCCAACAATTGGATGAGGATAATTTTATCGTTCAGGGCTTTGTGGAGATCGACTATCTGAACGACGAATATGAGATGGAGCTTCCGGACGGAGATTATGAAACAGTGGCCGGAATGATTATCGATAAACTGGCAAAAATCCCGCCGCGCAAAACCAAATGTCTGATCGGAAACTGGGAGATCTTGGTTATCCAAGCTACCAACAAAAAAATCATCAAACTAAAATTTACCCGCCTCAAACAGAAATAGATCGTTATTATGCTGCTGCTTGGGGGCTGGACTCAACTTCTTGACTTTAAAAATATCATATATGCACCAAGCAATTATACTGCCTAATTATGCCAAAAAAATACCAAACAAACTATCAATTATTAGATTGTGGTCAGCAGGAAAAACTGGAAAAATTTGGTGAGATAATTATCAGGCGACCAGCTCCGCAAGCTACTTGGCAACCTCTGCTTCCACCAGATATCTGGAAACAATATGCTGCCCGCTATCACGATAAAACTGGCAATTGGCAAATCTTGCCCCAAACCAGATTGCCAAATTTTGAATTTAACCAATTAGCTCTTAACCTCAGATTTTCTGCCAAACGCCAGCTGGGTGTATTCCCCGAGCAGATGCCAAATTGGCAATGGCTGCAAAATTATCTGGCTGATCTCAGTTCGCCCCTAGAAATTTTCAATGGGTTTGCCTATACCG
>JAWOEN010000114.1:0-19553 GCA_046482725.1 Cloacimonadales bacterium (SeqCode) | reverse complement strand
CTTGATAGCGTAGCAACATACCTTCATCAGCATTGGCAACACCCAAAAAGCGGATGCCAAGTTGCTGAGCTTCTTGCGCTATCTGATAGGCTCCATGTCCATAAGCATCAGCTTTCACAATCTGCATAATCTGCTGATTGGCAGGCAGAAAATTGTGAAGTTGCGCCATATTGTGGCGATAGTTCGCCAAGTTTATCTCAGTCCAGCTACGATCTTTTGACATAATTATTAGAAGAATTTAGCAGCTAGATCTGCCAATTCCGAGCGTTCTCCTGTGACCAGGGTAACATGACCCACGATATTTTCCTGCTTGAACTTTTCCACCACGATGCTCAGCCCGTTGCTTTCGGAATCCAAATAGGGAATATCGATCTGATAGGGATCTCCGGTCAGAATTATTTTGGTACCTTCGCCTGCTCGGGTAATGATGGTTTTCATCTCGTGCGGAGTCAGGTTTTGCGCTTCATCGATGATGATATATTGTTCTGGAAGACTGCGCCCGCGAATATAGGTGAGAGGCTCCAATTCGATAAAACCAAAATCCAGATAATCTTGCAGGGTAGTATCTTTTTTCCCAAAGACTTTACCACTCTGATCATTACCACTAGCTTTTTTATGACTAATCAAAATCTCCATATTATCATAAATCGGCTGCATCCAGGGGTTGAATTTATCTTTTTTCGAGCCGGGCAGATAGCCCATATCTTTGCCCAGAGGAAAAATAGGACGGCTGACTACCAAGCGCTTGTAGTTTTCTTTTTCCACCACTTGGTTCAAGCCGGCAGCCAAGGCAATCAAGGTCTTTCCGGTTCCGGCTTTACCCACCAAACTCACCAACTGTACCGCCGGATCCATCAGCAGATCCATGGCAATTTTCTGCTCCAGATTGCGCGATTTGATGCCAAAGATCTCTTCACCATGATAATATTTCAGCGGATAAATAGCATTATTTTCTACTGAATAACGTGCCATCTCGATCGTCTCTGGCTCACCGGGTAGCTTGAAAGCTACAAATTGATTAGGATAGATCTGACCGAAATTGTTTTCCAGAAATTCATCTTTGCGAAACTTATCCAATTTATCTGGTTCGATTTCCAGCTCGAAAATTCCACTGTAGAGCTCTTGGAAATTGATATTATCTTCTTCATAATTTTGGCTTTTGATGCCAATAGCATCGGCTTTGATGCGGACGTTTGCATCTTTGGAGATCAGGATTACTGACTCATCCGGTTGCTCCTGGCTAATCCTGTAGGCTGTCATGATAATCAGGTTATCGTTCACATCCTTGATCAAACCATCCATTTCGCTCGGAACATTTTTATTGACCACTACTCGCAATTTGCCACCTGAATCTAAAATTACTCCTTCTTGCAAGCTGCCCTTACTTCTCAATTTATCCAATTCGCGCCCGATCTGACGCGCATTTCTACCTTTCTCATCCAAACCTTTTTTGAAATTATC
Organism: Cloacimonadales bacterium (SeqCode); assembly: GCA_046482725.1. GTDB lineage: Bacteria > Cloacimonadota > Cloacimonadia > Cloacimonadales > TCS61 > DAOWES01. The sequence continues at coordinate 18,092 of JAWOEN010000114.1, read as the reverse complement.
TATCTCTTCTATCACTGTAATCGGGATAACAACATCATGACCGTGAAAGCTAAACATAGCTTGGGGATTGTGGATCAATACATTAGTATCGAGCACAAAGACTTTTTTTCTGTTTTCCATATTACTCCTTTTTTTTTACTAAATTGGCAAAGCTATATAAGTGAAATAGCCTTTTCTTTGTCAAATCTTTTGGAATGAGCTAAAAAGATAGAGCACTTTACAGCTAAAATAATTTCTCCATTGGCAAATCCTGATGAGATAAATTTCTTGCTTCTTATGCCAGCTTAAATTTTATGTCTTAATCTAAAAATTATAATTAATGTTGAAAAACATGGAGAGATATATGGGTTTAAGAAGAAAAGGTCGCGAGATTGCAGTTCAGACTCTTTATTCCTTGGAATATTTGGAGTTAGATTCTTTTTTGCGTGAATTGGAATTTCTGGAAAGATATCCGGAAAAGTTATTGGAAATTGCCGAGGATCGAGATATCTCAGCCGATGATAAAGTTTTTCATTTTGCCGAGAGCATTATCAAAGGCATGATCCAAAATATTGATGCAGTAGACGAAAAAATTTCTCAGCAATCTACTCACTGGCCCCTCGATAAAATTGCCTTTCTGGACAAGAGCGTCCTTAGAATAGCTGTTTATGAGATTTTATTTACCGATACTCCCGATCCGGTTGCCATGAATGAAGCGATCGAGATCGCCAAGAAATATTGCTCGGAAAGCTCGGCAAAATTTATCAATGGAGTCCTGAACGCTATAGCCAAAGAAAAAACTGAAGCTTAAAATGAAAAAAATGATGAACTGCTCGATCGGTGTGATCGTCTATAACGAAGAGGCCAATATTGGCAAATTGCTAACTGCTCTGCAGAAGCAAAAATTGCAGCGAGTAAAGATCGCTGAGATTATAGTGGTTTCCAGTGCTTGTAGCGATCGTACTGATGAGATCGTCAGCAGATTTGCTCAAAAAGATCAGCGCATCAGCCTGATTTCTGAGGTCGAGAGGCGCGGAAAATCGGCTGCGATCAATCGCTTTATCGAAGCAGCCAGTAGCGAATTTCTGATCATCGAAAGCGGCGATACGATCCCGGCAGCTGATACAGTTGAAAAACTGATCTTAGCATTTGAAGACGAGACCATTGGTATGAGTGGAGGGCGCCCGCTGCCGGAAAATCCCGAAAGCAATTTCGTGGGCTACAGCGTAAATCTGCTTTGGCGTTTGCATCATCAGATGGCGCTGATCTCACCCAAATTGGGCGAGATGGTGGCATTTCGGAATATTGTGCAATCTATTCCACCGGAATCTGCAGTAGATGAAGCCAGCCTCGAAGCGGTGATCCGGGCGGCAGGATATAGTAAAAAGTATATTCCCTCAGCGCTTATTTACAATAAAGGTCCAGAAAATATAAAGGAATTCATCATGCAAAGACGGCGCATCGCTGCCGGTCATCTTTGGCTGATAGATCATGATAACTATCGGGTCGCTTCGCAAAACAAACAGATTTTGTTAGGCTTGACTCGTGCTGAATTTCGCCGCGCGCCTCACCAGCTCTTTTGGCTGCTCGGGGCAATTTGTTTAGAAGCATACAGTCGCTGGCTGGGCTGGATAGATTATAAGTTCAAAAATAAAAATCCCTATAAATGGGAAATCGCAACTTCAACCAAAAATTTGAGAGATAAGTAGTAACTATGATTAAATTAATACCAAAAATTTTCTTGTTTCGCAGCTTTTATCAACTGGGTTTTCCCAGAATCATGCCCATAAATTATACTGTTAGTTTGCTCTATAGCTGCAATTCTCGTTGTAAGACTTGCAATATTTGGAAAAAAACAGCCAAAAACCTAACACTTAGTGAGTACAAACTGATCTTTAAGAAAATCGGCAAGAAACCATATTGGGTCACTTTGAGCGGAGGAGAACCTTTTCTACGGGAAGATATTGTAGATATCGTGCAGGTAATCTACAAATATTCTCGTCCCAAAATCCTCAATATTCCTACCAACGGTTTGGAAACTCAGGATATTATCGAAGCTGTATTTCGCATTGCCAAAAATAGCCCCAAAACCCAGATTATCATCAATTTATCGATCGACGGCGTGGAAGAGCAGCACGATGAGATTCGACAAGTCGCAGGTAATTATGAAAAGGCAATGCAAACCTATCAGAAGCTCAAGAAAATCAAATTGCCCAATCTCTCGATCGGAATTCACTCGGTGATTTCCAAATACAATGTGGAAAATTTTTCGCAAATCTCCAATACCATGTTAGAGCTAAAACCGGATTCTTATATCACGGAAATCGCTGAAGAACGGGTAGAGCTCGATACGATCGGAGCAGATATCACGCCCAATCAAGTGCAATATCGCTCGGCCATAGATTACCTGATCCATCGCATCAAAAATGGTAAGTTTTTGGGAACCAATAAGATAACTCAAGCCTTCCGCATCGAATATTATAATCTGGTGAAGCAGATCATGCGCGATAAAACTCAAGTGATTCCCTGTTACGCCGGCATTTCCTCGGTTCAAATCTCACCGGATGGAGAGATCTGGAGTTGCTGCGTACGAGCAGAATCTATGGGAAATTTGCGTGATAATAATTATAATTTCAAGAAAATCTGGTTTGGTAAAAAAATGAAAGAGCAGCGCAAATCGATAAAAAACAGAGAGTGCTACTGCCCACTAGCCAATGCTTCCTACACCAATATGTTGATGAACTATCCCACCCTGTTCCGAGTATTTTATCGCAGTTTTATCAAATGGTGGAACTAGATGATAAAATTGCAGAAAATCTCAGTTTCACAACCCAAAAATTTGGTTTACCACGAATTTTATCCCAACCAAAGATTTGGATTTGCCTGCTTGAGTTATTATCCGGCCGAGTGTGCAGAGATAGCGCAGGTGAATGCTGAGATTCTTGATAATATCCTAAAATTGCAGCTGGAGAATTGGGAAGAAGAAAAATTGGAAGAGCAGCTAATAGAATTTTTCATGCAGCTCAATTGGCGCATCTATTCTATTTTTCAACAGATAGGCTGCCAAGAAAAAGGTATATCGCTGGTGCTGGTGATAAATATCGATGATGAACTTATCATTGTGCCTTTTGGTCGTTTTATCTGTGGTATTTGGGATGAAAATGGGATGCAAGAATTGGGGCTAGCTTGGGAAAATTTTACAGTAAAATCGATGCAAGAACTCAAGCTATTGGGAAATTTAGCCCAAGATCTCAAACCTAATATGATCAAACATCAGCTCGTTAAAGGTAGCGGAATCTCTATTTTGCCAGCTCATAAAAATATCTATGCCAAAATCGATAACTGGAATCAGATGATCAACCAATTGCAAGATGATTCGGAAGATTTTCCGCATCTTATCCTCTCCAATGGCATTATCTCCAAACCTGCCAAACGCAAATTGTGGAAAAGATAAAACATGAAAAAAAACATCTATCTTGCCCTGATCTTCATCATCATCACCATCTTATCAACCATCTATGTTTTTTATGGCAACAATTGGTTGGTCGATCAGCATTTTCGGCAAAAAGAGCGTAATAACGAATTTATCAGAAATGATCTGATGCAGAGATTGGTGCAGATAGAAGCGCAATCTCAAAAAATCTTAGATGAAATATCGCGTCAGGAATTTCGGCTGGAGATTTTTCCGCAACAGAAGATAAAATTGCAGGCCAGAGACAGTACCAGCTTTGCTCAGCAGATCACCAATCCACCCGCCTTTGATCATAATAAACTCTTTTTGGTTTTTGATCGTGAATTGAAAGCATTTGCCAAAAAATCTCGCAGCGAGCTCTGGAGCAAACAGTATCAATCTGCCATCAAAAAAATAATTTTGTTGGACGTAAATCGTCTCTTGGTATTTACCTCAGGGCAAAAGATATTCTGTGTCAGCCGTCGCGATGGTGAGATCATTTGGCAAAAAAATATTATGCTGAACGATTTAATCTTCTCGCCCAAAATTGCTACTCAGATTCGTTTGGATCAAGATAAACGCTTGGATAGTAGCATTATATTATTGCATGAAACAGATAAACTGAAACTTTTACACAATATCTCAGGCGAAGAAATTTATGATTATCAGGCGGAACAGAAGATAGATTTTGTAAGTGATTTCGATCTTTTTACTCAAGCCATCTATTTAGTAGAAGAAAATGTTTTGATAGAATTAGCACTTACATTGGAGTGATCTTTAGCTTATGACAATATCCCCAAAATCTTATCAAGGTGTGAATTTTTGTTTGCGTTGTGGCGGCAAAATGAAAGCCCAATCTGATGGTGAAGATAAGTTGCGCATGCGCTGTACCAAATGCAATTGGACATTTTATAAAAACCCGATTCCGGCTGCAGCTTGTCTGATCTTGAACGAGGAAAATGAGCTGCTGGTGATCAAACGCAAATTTGCTCCCAATCCTGGAGAATGGGCTCTGCCCAGTGGCTATATCGAGATCGACCAATCACCGGAAGAGGCAGCTATTGCCGAGATGGAAGAGGAAACCGGTTTGCTCGGTGAGATAAAACAATTTATCGATTATCGTCCCAATCCCTCGCCTATCTATGAGATGGTAATCTCTTTTGGCTTTTGGATGAAGATCGTGGGAGGAGAGCTAAAAGCCGGAGATGATGCTGAAGAAGCCAGATTTGTGAGTTTGGATAATTTGCCAGAGATCTGCTTCGCTTCACATCGTTATTATATCGATAAAATCAAAAAAGAATTAGCAAAATAATATTTTTCAAATAGAACAGGAGATAGCTTGATGGAAGTAAATAAGAATTATGATCCGAAATTGATCGAGAAAAAGTGGTATGATTATTGGCTGGAAAATGGCTTTTTCACACCTGAAATAGATAAAGATAAAGAGCCCTTTACCATCGTGATCCCACCTCCCAACGTTACCGGAATTTTACACATGGGGCACGTACTAAATAATACTCTGCAAGATGTGATGATTCGCTACAAACGCATGACAGGCGTTCCCACTTTGTGGATTCCCGGAGTAGATCACGCCGGCATCGCCACCCAAAATGTGGTGGAGAAGGGTTTGGCCCTAGAGGGTAAAACTCGCCATGACATCGGCAGAGAAGAGCTGATCAAGAGAATTTGGGAGTGGAAAGAAGAGAAAGGCGGCAGAATTATCGAGCAGCTGAAAATGCTGGGTGCTTCTTGCGATTGGTCGCGCCAGCGCTTTACGATGGATGCAGGCCTCTCGGAAGCAGTAAAAGAAGTTTTTATCCAACTTTATGAAAAAGATCTAATCTACCGCGGTAAACGAATTATCAATTGGTGTCCGCGCTGCGTGACAGCTCTGGCCAATGACGAAGTCGAGCATGCCGATGAAGCAGGGCATCTTTGGAATATGCGCTATCCGCTCAGTGATGGCAGCGGCTACCTGACCGTGGCTACCACTCGCCCCGAAACCATGTTGGGCGATGTGGCTGTAGCTGTGAGTCCCGGGGACGAGCGTTACGCTGATCTGGTGGGAAAAACTGTGAAACTTCCCTTTACCGAACGCGAAATTCCGATAATCGAAGATGAATATGTAGATAAAGATTTTGGTTCCGGTTGTGTCAAAATTACTCCGGCTCATGATCCTAATGATTATGAAGTGGGACAGAGGCACAATTTGCAGAAAATAGTGGTGATGGATGAACACGGAGTGATGAACGAAGCAGCCGGTGAATTTGCCGGCCTCAATCGCTTTTTGGCTCGGGAACGCTTGATCGAGCGTTTGCAAGAGCTGGATCTTTTGGGCGAAATCGAGCCACATCAACACGCGGTGGGTCATTGCTATCGTTGCGACACAGCTATCGAACCCTATCTTTCCGATCAGTGGTTTGTAAAGATGAAGCCCTTGTCCGAGCAGGCAATCTCGGTAGTCGAAAATGGCGAAGTAGAATTTCAGCCTCAGCGCTGGACAAAAGTTTATATGCACTGGATGAATAATATTCGCGATTGGTGTATTTCACGCCAGATTTGGTGGGGACATCGTATCCCAGCTTATTATTGCCAAGAGTGCGGCGAACTGATCGTCGCCAAAGAAGAGCCAACCAAATGTGCTTGCGGCAGTACAAAATTCCGTCAGGACGAGGATGTACTTGATACTTGGTTTTCCAGCTGGCTTTGGCCTTTTTCGACCATGGGTTGGCCGGAGAAAACCGAAGAGTTGGAATATTTCCTGCCCACTAATCTTCTGGTTACAGCGCCGGGAATCATCTATCTCTGGGTTGCCCGCATGATTATGGCAACCATGGAATTTGAAGGCAAAATACCCTTCAAGACAGTATTACTGCATGGGATGGTTCTGGACGAAAATGGCGTCAAGATGAGTAAATCTCTGGGAAATTCTCCCGATCCGATTGACATTATCAATCAGGTCGGCGCTGACGCTCTGCGCTTTGGCATGATTTTCAATACGCCCAAAGGACAAGATAGTTACTACTCGGAAAACATCTTGGAGATCGGCAGAAATTTTGGAAATAAGATCTGGAATGCTTATCGCTTTATCATGATGAATGTGGAAAAGATCGAAGGTTTATCTCAGCCGGAAGATTTGAAATTGGAATTGGCAGATCGCTGGATTTATAGTAGATTGAACCAAGTGATCGCCGCGGTAACTGAAAATAATGAAAAATTGCGCTTCAATGATGCGGCAGCAATTCTGATGGATTTTGTCTGGAAAGAATTTTGCAGCTGGTATCTGGAGCTCAGTAAAGATAGGATTTATAGCGACGATCTACCGGCGCAGCAAACAGCCAAATATGTACTTTTGGATGTACTGCAGAAATCGATGCGCCTGCTTTCGCCCATCATGCCCTTTATCTCGGAAGAGATTTGGCAAAATATCAAAAATTATTTCCCGATGCCGGAAAAATCTCTGGTTATTGCAGAATTTCCCATTTCCCAACCGCAGCTGATTGACCCTAAAATTGAAGCTGAAATGGGCTTGATCCAAGAAGCTATTACGGCGATCAGAAATTTGCGCAAGCAGGTAAATCTTTCACCGGCTGTCGAAATAATTGCTGCGATCAAAGTAGCAGATGAATCTCAAATCAAGCTGATCGAAGCTTATAGCAACTATTTCCAGAAATTGGCCAAGATCGTCAAAATCGAAGCTGCAGTAAAATTGTCCAAGCCGGCATCTTCGATTGCTGCGGTTGTACAAAATATCGAGATCTATCTGCCTTTGGAAGGATTGATAGATTTGGAAGCCGAGCGTGATAAATTGCGTAAACAGATTGACAAACTGGAAAAAGAGCTGAAAAGAGTAAGTGGTAAACTTAATAATGAGCGCTTCTTGGCGAATGCTCCCGAAGCTATCGTGGAAAGAGAAAAGCGCATCTATGATGAAGAGAAAAGCAAGCTGGATAAAATGAAATCAATTTTGGCCGGTTTGAGCTAAACGCTAAAAATATCGTTAATTGTTTTGTGAAATGTGGAAAATAATTAATCGCCTAAAGACGGTTAACAAAACTTAGGGAGGTTATGATGAGTGAAGAAAAAATTGTAGTCGATGTGGGAAAAGTTGTCGATGCAGAAAAAGCTGGAACTGAAAATAGTGAAGCAGCAGAAGAAACTACAATCAAAGTAGAGATCGAGCCCCAGAAGCAGAAATTTTATGAGAAATTGCGCCAGAAAGTAACTGGTTTTGCTCAGCAGAAGACAGGTAGCAAGGGTGAAACTTTTACCAACTATCTGCTATCATTACCCGATTTTTTTATGTTGCTTTCTCGTTTGATGATCGATAAGCGCGTAACCATGGGGCAGAGAGCTTTTATCGCCGGAGTCATCGGTTATGTAGTCTTTCCCATCGATATTATCCCCGATTTTATCCCGGTAATCGGTTTTGCCGATGATCTGGTCTTGGTAGTTTACGGCTTGAATTTTATCTTGAACGAGCTGGATAAAAAGATCGTCTTGGATAATTGGAGTGGCAAAGCAGATCTGCTGCAATTACTCGCTTCCATCACTGCAGCGGCTGAAGGATATCTGGATAGAAATGTGATCAAGAAGATAAAAAGCTGGTTAACCAAAAAGAAAGCGGATACATTCAATGAAGTTGATGATCGCATCCAAGAATAAACATAAGCTAGCAGAGATCAAAGAGCTATTGCGAGATCAAAAAGTGGAAATTCTCAGTGCTCTTGATTTTCCTGAAATTCCCGATGTGGTCGAAGATAAAGAGACGATCTTGGGCAATGCGATCAAAAAAGCTGAAGAGATTGCCAATTTTACCGGCTGCTTGACCATGGCCGACGATACCGGACTTTTTGTGCAAGCTTTGCAAGGAGCCCCGGGAGTCTATTCGGCACGTTATGCCGGCGAAGAGGCCAATTCGGCAAATAATCGCCAAAAATTGCTGCAAGCTCTGCAGAAGGTAACAGAGCGCTCAGCTTATTTCGAAACTGTGATCGCTTTGGCCCAACCAGATAACTTGATCGGAACCTGCAACGGTAGGGTAGAGGGAGAGATTACCCAGCAAGAAATAGGCGATTCGGGCTTTGGTTACGATTGCATCTTTCGGGCTGTGGAAACCGGCAAAACCTTCGGTGAAATGGCAAGTGCTGACAAAAATCAGATCAGTCATCGAGCTCGAGCTTTGCATAATTTCATCCCCATCTTGCGATCCTATCTAGAGAAAAAGTAATTTTTTATAAGAATCTTATTGATTCAGATATGAGGAGAAAAAATGGAAATTAATCAGTCGATTTTTCGTGAATATGATATCAGAGGCGTGGTAGATAAAGATCTTTCGGTCGAGACAGTTTATCAGATCGCTCGTGGATATGCTACTTTTATCAGTCGCTTGGGTAAACAGAATTGTGTAATTGGTGGTGATGCCCGCCTCAGCACACCTGACTTCAAAGCAGCCTTTATCAAAGGTTTGCAAGATAGTGGCATCGATGTGATCGATATTGGCTCAGTTGCTACGCCTGTGCTCTATTTTGCCATTTGGAAATTGCAAACTGATGGTGGGATTATGATCACTGCCAGCCACAATCCGGCTGAATATAACGGCATCAAGATGAATCTCGGACTCTCCAGTGTTTTTGGCAAAGATATCCAGACCATTTTACAGCATATTTTGGCTGAAGATTTTGTCTCGGGAGAAGGAAGCGTGACCCTTGAAACTGAAATCGATGAGCAGTATAAGCAATATATTGTCGATGGCATCGAGCTGCAGCGACCTGTAAAAGTAATTGTAGATGCCGGAAACGGAGCGGGCGGACCTTATCTTCCAGAGATTTTGCGGCGTTTGGGCTGTGAGGTGAAAGAGATGTATTGCGAACCGGATGGAACTTTTCCCAATCATCATCCTGACCCGACTGTGGCAAAATATATGACCGACCTGATAGCCGAAATGAAAAAAGGCGAGTATGAAGCTGGTTTGGGTTTAGACGGCGACGCCGATAGAATTGGTGTGATCGATGAGCAGGGCGCAATGCTCTATGGTGATCAGTTACTGACAATTTTTGCCCGCGATTTTTTGCAAGCCAATCCGGGAGAATCGATCATCGGTGATGTGAAATGTTCCAAAAATTTCTTTGACGATGTGGCCAAACATGGTGGGAATCCCATCATGTTCAAAACAGGACATGCCAATATCAAAACCAAAATGCAGCAGGAGAACATTAAGTTTTCGGGTGAGATGAGTGGACATATCTTCATGGCTGATCGTTATTTAGGATATGACGATGCTATTTATGCTTGCTGCCGATTCGTGGAGATTATGAGTAAAACTGAGCAGCCTGTCAGTCAATTTTTGGCCGATCAACCCAAGATGTACAATACCCCCGAAATTCATATCGAAACCACTGATGCTGAGAAATTTGCCATTGTAGAGCGTGTCCGCCAAAGCTTCGAGGCTGAGGGCTTGGAGATCAATGCCATCGACGGTATGCGCATAACTTTTGCCGATGGTTGGGCTCTTTGCCGTGCTTCCAATACCACTCCCAAATTGGTCTTGAGATTTGAAGCAACTACTCCCGAGCGACTTGCCGAGATCCAAAATATGATAGTGCAACGCATCGAGAAATTGAAGTAGGTTGTTTTTTAAGATGATGATGGATTGGGACGGCTTTGCTGAATATTACGATTGGGAATTTCAGCAAGCTTGTAGCCGCCAAAAAACTGATATAGATTTGTGGAACAGGCTAGCTAGCGAATATGGCTCGCCTGTTCTGGAAATCTGTTGCGGCTCAGGTCGCATCACGCTGAATTTGGCAGAGCAGGGAGCTGAGATTTATGCTCTGGATTATTCCCAAAAACTGCTGGAAATTCTGCGCGCTAAGCAAAAAAATCATCATAAGATCAAGACTTTTCAAGCTGATATGAGAAATTTCCAAATTGATAAAAAATTTCCCTTTGCCTTTATTAGCTATTCTTCCTTTCAACAATTATTGAGTTTGCAAGACCAAATAGACTGTCTGCAAACTATCCACCAACATCTGCTGCCAGACGGCATTTTGGCTCTTGATCTCACACCCTCGCTCTGTGAAGGTGCTGATAAATCGCCTGAAACTTTGCAATATTCTCTGCCGCATCCTGCTAGGAAATCTCAGATCAAATTATATTCTGCCTATCAAATCGATCGCCTCAACAACATCAAACATTATCACGATCGTTATCTGGAAATTTTTGGTGATAAGCAGATCAAAGAATTTTCCCATTCTATCTCACTAAAAGATTGCCCACCAGATTATATGAAACTGTTGTTGGATAAATGCGGCTTCGATCTATTAGATATTCAGGGTGGATTTCAGGAAGAAATTTTGGATGAAAATTCTCACAACGCTATTTATCTAGCCCGCAGGAAGTAATTATTAAACCCCAAAAATCTTTACCTCAATTATTTACTCTCATCATTTTATGCTGGCTATTTGCTTCAATTGCCCGAGCCGATCAAATCTCTCAGGTCGAGGCAAAATCTATCATGGCCGCTTTTGCTGCCAATCTGGGTGATCTGAGATCAATCCAAAATCTCCAGCTGCAAAACCAAACTACTCAACCTCTGCAGCAAAGTGAAATGATCATCTTCAGCCAGGTAAAGATAGAATTTCCCGACAAAATGATTTTACACTTTGCCGGAGAGGAATTTCAGATCGAGGGTGATTTGGTGCATCGCAAATATGAAGAAGGCTATTTTGAAAAATTGCCGACTGATTTTTCGCAAAAACTAATTAGACCCTTTCGGCAAAATATTGTCTATCTGGCCAAATATTATGATGAGCTGGCAATAGAGTATTTGGGCGAGATCACAAAATCTGACACAGCATATTTCAGATTGAAAATAGTCGATTATGATTATCAGATTTGGATCGAGCAAGATAGTTTTTTATTGAGGGAGATTCACTATCAAGCAGAGCAAGCAGGCCGCATCAAAAAATTATTGGATTATCAAGTTTATGGAAATATCATCTATCCCAGCCGTGTAACAATTACCGACACAGCGGGGAATTTGATCAGCGATATCAAGGTATTATCGCTGGAGAGCAAATAAAAAAGCTCCGTTTCCGGAGCTTCAAATTTACTACTTGCGCGCTTTTTCCAGCAATTGCCGGATCAATTTCAATTCCACTAAGATCTCTTCCGTACTATTTGTCGGTTCGCTGTTTTCAGGCTTTTCATCATTGATCTTATCTTTCAGATCAGGATATATCTCCTGCCAATTTTCCAATCCGATCAGTACCCCTTCATAGCCACTAGTGTTATTGGCAGCTTGGCCGGCAGTTTGGATGCGGATCGAGGCAATATTCAGCCAGCGATCAAATAAACTGCGGTGCAATTGGAAATCGGTGATTTTGGAAAAATTGATATTCTGCTCAGTTTTGCTGATAATTCCCTGATAGATCGTAACATTTTTGGGCTTAATCTCATAAGCCAATTTTTTTATCCAAAGTATGGTCAGCGGCAGAGGAATAATCCATAGTAGCAGGTTGATTGCCAGTGCCAAACTCCAAATGATTTTAGGCTCTTGGGTGGCAAAATGCAAGATGAGAGCACCAATAATGGTAAATGTCAAAACAACTAAATAAGCTAAATAAACTTTGGTAATAGCTTTATTACTCGGTTTTAGATTCATAGAAACTCCTTGTTCAATCTTTTACTTTGATTTCATACTCTGCCAATTTACCTTCACGGAAAACCAACATTACTCGGTCAATGTAGCGATCAGAACGATTTTTGACCAGCTTCTTTTCTAAGATGATTACTTTATCACCATCTGCCAAAGTCTCTTCATGCACTACATCCAACAAACCTTGATCCTGAAAATAATCCACAACTTCCGACTGGGATTTACCCAACATCTCTTGGCAATTTTGCATCAATTTGCCTTGACGTTGATCGATATTGGCCACGCCAACACATCCGGCTATAAATACGACCAGCACCACGATTGAGAGAAAACTATAATTTCTTTTGAAAATAAAATTTGGCATTTTTGCCTCCTTGCTTGGCTAAAATTATTTTAAAACAGCTATTTTTTCGACATGAAGATGTTCACCCCTATTTTTGATAACCACAATATAGATGCCACTACCCAGTTTGCGGCTAGGTTGTTTTATATCCCAATTTACTTGGGAATTGTTGATGGGTAATGTCTCGATTTTTTGACCTCTGAGATTATAGATTTCGACCCAGCCTGTGGGAAAATCTCGAAGAGAAAAACTTAGCTGAGAGGGGTTGATAAAATAGTTGGGATAGATCATATTGTCGGTAGCAATTTGCTGATTTTCTGCAGCTACTTCCAGATAATTGTAAGAAATCCTCATTTCATTTTGCCAGCCATCTTGCCAGCTGTATTCGATTATCTGGCTGGTCTCAGCAAAATCATTATAGCTATATTCTCGACGTAAATTATTTATCCAATCACTACTCCAAAAAAAAATCTCGCTCACAATCAATTGCAGTTCAGCATTGTACTGATACTCTTCCAACGAGCTATTTATCCACTCTTCCAGATAATAGTATTGAGTCAGCATCTGACTGGTTTCACCAGAATCGTTGTATTGATAAGAGATCTTGTTTTCGTTTTGCCACTGATTTACTACCCAAGTTAGTCTCAGGATTTCCAGCAAATTTTCAGCAGCATCATAAGCATATTCTGACCTGTTTTGAGAAGTCCAATTTTCGCCATTCCAATTCTCTTTCAGTTTATAATCCAAGAGCGATTCAGCATAGTAGCAGTTTTCCAAGCTCTGATTAATCCAAGCTGAAGAGGTATCTTCCCAGATTTTTATCAAAGTAGAAAGTAGCTGATTATCTGCTCTATATTCATAGGAAATATCATATACATTGAGCCAACTACCACTTTCCCACTGCTGAATTATGATATTGCTGATATTAGCTGCAGCATCGTATGACAAAAGCTGACGTTGAGATTTTTTCCACTGATAGTTTTCATAATAGTAAATGATAAATTCCTCAACCCAACCATTTGGATTATAGGTGTAAATAATCTTCAGATAATTGTTCCAGCTATTGCCATTCCACTGCTCATATAAGATATAATCCAAGCGCATTTCGCGCTGATTGATCTTTTCGATATTTTGACGCAGCAAGTGCAAAGCAGTTTGAGAATAAGAAGTCGAGAAGTAAAACCATAAAACGATAGCAAATATTATTTTTTTCATAATTTTCTCCTTCAGCGATTTAAAATTTTCAATTATTTAATATTGTGTCAAATAAAAAAAAGCCTCCCCAAAGGAAGGCTTTAATTTACTTTTTTCCAAAAGCTTTACTGATGAATTCTAGTACCGGTTTTTCCCTCGAAAGCTTCCACTATTTTTTCGATTGAGGTGATGAGGACTTCTTTGCCGCCCCGCTCGATAAAATCTATCGCTGCTGCTATTTTGGGACCCATACTACCTTTGGGGAACTGGTTATCAGCCAGATGTTTTTTGGCTTCAGCCAAATTCATCGAATCCAGATCAGCTTGTTCTGGTTTGCCAAAATTTATGGCGACGCGATCTACACCAGTCAATATCACCAAAAGATCGGCTTCGATTTTACGAGCTAAAAGAGCTGAGGCATAATCTTTATCGATCACAGCATCAATGCCTTCAAAGTGTCCCTTGGCATCGATGTAGAAAGGAATTCCACCACCACCGCAGGCTATCACGATCTTGCCTTCATCCACCAATTCTTTGATGGTAGCAGCTTGCACGATATCTACTGGCTTGGGACTGGCAACAACCTGACGATAACCGCGCCCGGCATCTTCGATCATAGTCCAGCCATACTCTTTGGCATATTTGTCAGCGTTGGCTTTATCGAAAAAAGGTCCGACTGGTTTGGAAGGATCAGCGATGCTAGGATCATTTTTATCTACCTGAACCTGAGAAACTATTGTGATAACATCTTTGGCAATTTTGTGGTCGCGCAGTCGGTTTTGCAAGCTCTGCTCGATCATATAGCCCATGGTGCCTTCAGTGGCTGAATTTAGTACACCAAGTGGAAGGGGAGAGATGTTTTTTTCGATTCCGGCTAATTGCTGAATCAGAAGGTTTCCTACCTGAGGACCATTGCCGTGAGTAATCGCCAATCTATATCCACGCTCGATGAGCTCTACCACACCACCCAAACTGTCACGAGTGTTTTTGAATTGTTCGGCAATTGTGCCTTTTTGTCCGGCTGCGATGATAGCATTTCCACCAAGAGCCAATACTGCTTTCTTTTCCATTTTTTCCTCCGAATATTTTTTTATTGTTTTTAGAAATTTCTGTAAAGATGCACTAAAATCTTTCGCTTGCTATCCAGTCAAATACAAAATTGGAATCTATTACCTAAGGTAAAACAAAAAAGCAGAGCCTTTGTGCAAAGGCTCTGCTTGGGTAGGAGATTTCCGCTAATTTAGAAATCTTTCAAGATATCTGCCAAGGTAGGTGTGCCGATTTCTTGCAGCTCATATCCCACCTGCACAGCCGGATGCTTGATATTGACAATTCTTCTCAAATCGATCGGAGTGCCGATAACTACGACATCGCAATCGGTTTTATTGATAGTCTCTTCCAGATCTTTTATCTGCTGATCACCATAGCCCATGGCCGGCAACAAAATACCAATATCGGGATATTTCTCGAAAGTGTCGGCAATCGTGCCCACCGCCTGTTCTCTGGGATCAACCAATTCTAAAGCACCATATTTCTCTGCTGCTACTACTCCGGCGCCATATTGCATTTCACCATGAGTCAGAGTAGGCCCATCTTCCACTACCAATACACGGGCACCGGCAATTAGCTCGGGTTTATCTACCAGCAAAGGAGATGCTCCGTCGATTACAATTGCTTTGGGATTGAGTCTTCTGATATTATCGCGCACGATCTGAATTCCTTCCGGATCAGCAGAATCTATTTTGTTGATTACCACAACATCGGCATTGATCAGATTGGTTTCACCCGGATAATAGCTAACTTCATGATTGGGACGATGTGGATCTGCTACTACAATATCCAATTTTTTATCTGAAGTATAAAATGGTGTGTCGTTATTACCGCCATCCCAGATTATCACGTCAGCTTCTTTTTCAGCTTCTCGTACGATAGCCTCATAATCTACACCAGCATAAATGATACTTCCCATCTTGATATGTGGCTCATACTCTTCCATCTCTTCGATCGTACATTTATGTTTTTTTAGATCTTCCAAAGTTTCATATCTCTGCACTTTCTGCGCTACCAAATCACCATAAGGCATCGGATGCCGAATAGAGGCTACTTTCAGACCTTTTGCTTTGAGCTCGGTAACAACTCTACGAGTAGTTTGACTTTTGCCACAGCCGGTTCGTACTGCACAGATTGTGATCAGGGGTTTAGTGGTTTTGATCTCGCTATTCTTCATTCCCATCAAGATAAAATCAGCGCCTGTAGCATTCACCAAAGAGGCATTGTGCATTACTCTTTCATGCGGTACATCACTATAGGCAAAAACTACTTGCTCTACATTGAGCTTGTTAATCAGATTAACCAGCTCTGTTTCATCATAGATGGGAATACCATCAGGATATAATTTCCCAGCCAGTTCGGCAGGATATTTACGACCATCAATATCAGGAATTTGGGTAGCGGTGAATGCTACCACTTCAAAATCTTCATTGTCTCGATAATAAGTGTTGAAATTGTGAAAATCTCGACCAGCAGCTCCCATAATGAGTACTTTTTTCTTCATGCGTTTACCTCCGTTTTTTTGATTAACTTGTAATACATAACAAAAGCTGAAAATTTTAGAATCAAAGTCAAGAAATTTAATTAATCTCTGCCTTGATGACCAATTACAGATCTGAAAGTTAGCCGGCTTTTAAACAAACCGAAGAGAAAAAATAGACCTGAAATTAGATGATTTGCCAATCGCTTAAGAATTTTATCAACTGTTTTCTTGCTCTCATCATCATGCTTTAGACTATTTTGTTGGATTGTCAGTTAGCGCTTCTTCATTGATGCATCGCTGCACAAAAATTTCGACCTGAATAAATCTCAAGCGGTAAGAATAATAATTTGCTTTACTTATCAGTTAAATTATATTTTTTCGTAAACATAGAAAATTCAGGAGGAAATTATGATTTCTAAAGAAAAAGTTCAAGCAGTATTAGATAAGGTTCGTCCTTCATTGCAAGCAGATGGTGGAGATTGCGAACTGGTAAATGTACGTGAAGATGGAGTAGTAGAAGTAAGATTGCAAGGAGCTTGCGGCAGTTGCCCGATGAGCACACTTACTTTGAAAGCAGGTATAGAGCGTGTGATGAAAGAAGAAATTCCTGAAGTTAAAGAAGTAATTTCAGTCTAAAAGCTTTTTATATTGGTGAGCAGAGATATTCTGCTCACCACATTTGGAGGTTATCATGAAATTAGGTCATTATACAGATGTAAAATTAGAAGATGTGACAATGGATGGTGCGGAAGGAGCAAAAATTCGTTGGTTGATTTCAGCCAAAGATGGTGCTCCCAATTTTGCTACAAGATTATTTGAAGTAGCACCCGGTGGGCATACACCCTTTCATACTCACACTTGGGAACATGAAAATTTTATCGTGGAAGGTGAAGGCGCTCTGGTTACAGAAGAGGGCGACAAACCCTTCAAAACAGGCGATTTTATCTATGTCCCACCCCAGTTTAAACACGCTTATAAAAATACAGGCGATCAGGTTATGAAGTTTCTTTGCATCATTCCCAATCCCGAAAATGCAGAGAAGAAGAAGCAGAAAAAAACAGTAAATCCCTTCGCCGGTGGCGTAGCCAATAATTGTTAAATAAAAAAGATTTAGGAGATATAATGAATAAAGAGATGAAAAAATTCTTTCAGAATTTGGTAGAAGCTCCCAGTCCTTCTGGTTTCGAGCAACCAGCCCAAGAAGTCTATAGAAAATTTACAGCCCCTTATGCAGATGAGATCAAGACTGATGTGCACGGAAACGTGATTGCCCTGAAAAAGGGAACAGGTAAACTCAAGTTTATGGTGGTTGGTCACGCTGATGAGATCGGCTTGATGGTAAACTATATTGATGAGAACGGTTTTATTCGCTTCTTACCAATCGGTGGAGTAGATACAGGCTTATTGCCCGGATCCCGGGTTGATATTTATGGCAAAGAGAATAAACTCTATCGTGGAGTAATTGGCAGAAAGCCTATCCATGTGCTGAAACCGGATGAGCGCAGCAAAGCTACCAAGATAGAAGATCTCTGGATCGATATCGGAGCCAAAGACAAAAAAGACGCTGAAACCAAAGTAGAGATCGGCAGCCATATCACTTTTTCCAAGGGTATGGAGATGCTTTCCAAAGATATCGTAACTACCAAAGCTACCGATAATAAAGCTGGCGTTTATATTGTAGGTGCACTTCTCAAAGAGTTGGGCGACGAAAAAATCGTGCCCAATATCTACATGATGACGTGGCGATCATTGCGATTGACCGGGAGTACGAGCTTTATTTGAACGGCACCCCGATCACGGTCAGTATGCTGCAGCGCGAGCTGCGGGATCGGGCCGCCAGCCATCCGGGCGGCAAATTGCGCCTGGACGTCGACCGACAGGTCGCCTTCCAGCGGGTCATGGAAATTTTGGACATCCTGCAATTCGAGGGCCT
>JAWOEN010000202.1:0-13122 GCA_046482725.1 Cloacimonadales bacterium (SeqCode) | reverse complement strand
TCATAATCTTCCAGCTTATCCAAACTAACCGAGCTGTAATGTTTATCATTCAGTTCGTTATGAAATTTTGGTACATGCGGATCATTATAATCAAAATTTGCCTCACTTTCTTCCAACAAACAGATCAGGTCCTGAACGGGAGATTCGCGCATATCTTCGATATCTTTTTTATAAGCAGCGCCGAGCAGTAAGATCTTGCTACGCGAAAGAGCTATCCCTTTTTTGTTTAGTAGTTTGGACAATTTGGAAATCACAAAATTGGGCATTTCGTTATTGATCTCACCGGCAAGTTCGATCAAGCGAGTGTGGTAGCCATATTCGCGAGCTTTCCAAGTAAGATAGAAAGGATCCAGCGGAATGCAGTGTCCACCAATGCCGGGACCGGGATAAAAGGCCATGAAACCATAAGGTTTGGTTTTGGCAGCTTCGATCACTTCCCAAACGTCGATACCCATTTTTTCGCAGAGAATTGTCATCTCATTGGCCAGGGCAATATTGATATTTCTAAAAGTATTTTCATAGATTTTTTCCATCTCGGCGATGGCCGGAGAAGATACCACATGAATTGGAGCATCCAAGATAGCTTCATAAAAAAGTTTGGATAGTTCATTGCATTTTGCAGTCATCCCACCCACTACTTTGGGAGTATTATTAGTTTTATAATCTTTGTTCCCGGGATCCACGCGTTCAGGAGAAAATGCTACGTAAAAATCTTTTCCCAATTCAAAGCCCATTTCAGTAAAAGCCGGAGCTACGATCTCTTCGGTAGTTCCGGGATAAGTAGTACTTTCCAAAATCACCAAAGTCTCTTTGCTGACGTGTTCTGACAAAGATTTCACAGAAGAGCGGACATAAGAGGAATCAGGTTGTTGATACTTATCCAAAGGTGTGGGAACAGCTGTCATGATCACATCACAATCCTTCATGCAATCATAAGTCAAGCTGGCAGAGAGCATTTTCTTTTCCACCAATTCCTTCAGCTCTGCATCATCTACGTCTCCGATATAATTCGTGCCGGCATTTACTGATTCCACTGCATGCTTGCTTACATCTACACCGATCACCCGAAAACCTTTGCGAGCAACCGTTACTGCCATCGGCAATCCTACATAACCTAAACCAACTACTCCAACGATAGCAGATTTATCCTCAATCTTCTGTTTTAAACTCATACTTTTACCTCTCTTCTTTTTTTAGTATATCAATATCTATAATGATCTGATTTGAAGGGACCTGCAGTAGAAACTCCAATATATTGGGCTTGTTTCTCGCTCAATTTGGTCAATTTCACTCCAAGCTTGTCTAAATGCAAACGAGCTACTTCTTCGTCAAGTTTTTTGGGCAATCTATAAACATTCAATTCATAATCATTCTTCCAGAGCTCGATTTGCGCTAATACCTGATTCGTGAATGAGTTACTCATTACAAACGAGGGATGTCCGGTAGCATTGCCCAGATTTACCAATCTGCCTTCCGACAGTAAAATTATCGAAGAACCATCTCGGAAAAATATCTGATCCACTTGCGGCTTGATATTTACCTTTTTGGTTCCGGGCAGTTCATATAATTTCTCCACCTGAATTTCATTATCAAAATGTCCGATATTGCAAACAATTGCCTGATCTTTCATCTGCTGCATATCTTCTACTTTTATCACATCACAATTTCCGGTAGCTGTCACAAAAATATCTGCCCGGCTGAGAGCAGATTGCAAAGTATTCACCTCATAGCCTTCCATTGCCGCTTGCAGGGCGCAGATGGGATCTATCTCAGTGATGATGACCCGAGCTCCAAAATTGCGCATAGACTGAGCACAACCTTTGCCTACGTCTCCATAACCGCAGATCACCACAATCTTGCCAGCCACCATCACATCAGTACCACGCTTGATACCGTCTGCCAAAGATTCGCGGCAGCCATAAAGATTATCAAATTTTGATTTTGTGACAGAATCGTTCACATTGATTGCCGGAAATAGTAGTTGCTTGTTTTCCAGCATTTGATACAAACGATGCACACCGGTGGTAGTCTCTTCCGAGACTCCTTTGATCTGCTGCCCGATGCGATTCCATTTTTGGGGCGAAGCAGCCAACTCTTCGATAATCGTATTTTGCATAATGGCAAATTCGTTTTTGCTAGCGATTTTTTCTGGTAAGCTACCTGTTTGGGCAAATTTATCTTCCAACTTTTTACCTTCATGAATCATCAAAGTAGCATCTCCCCCATCATCCACGATCAGATCGGGTCCAGTGCCGTCCGGCCAAGTTAGCGCCTGTTTGGTACACCACCAATACTCAGCCAGGCTTTCACCTTTCCAGGCAAAAACCGGTACCCCGGTAGCTGCTATAGCAGCAGCAGCGTGATCTTGAGTGGAAAAAATATTGCAGCTAGCCCAACGAATATCTGCTCCCAGCTGGCGCAGGGTTTCGATCAGCACAGCTGTTTGGATTGTCATGTGCAGGCTACCCATAATTTTAGCGCCCGTCAAAGGCTTTTCATCTTGATATTTCTCGCGCAAGGCGATCAAGCCCGGCATCTCTTTTTCAGCTATCGAAATCTCTTTGCGCCCATATGCGGCCAAAGAGATATCTTTGATTTTATAATTTTCCATATCACCACCAAAAAAACGGGAATTTTCATTCCCGTTTTTATTTATTTTCTTAAGCTTTAGTATCTTCTTGAACGATCGTCACGGCTGTTGCCCCGATCATTTCTGGGTTTACGATCTCTGTCATATCTGGGCTTTCTGTCGCCGCCGCCTTCCGAGATGGAACCCTCTTTGGGCGCAGGATTACCTTCCACACCTTTCATCGAAAGCTTCACTTTACCACGATCATAACCGATCACTTTTACATTTACTTCATCATCCAATTTCAGCATATCAGTTACATTGTTGATTCTGCCGCTGTGCAATTCTGAAATATGAACCAAACCTTCTTTGGTTTCACTCATAAATTTCACAAATGCTCCGTAAGGCTCGATCCGAGAAACAGTACCTTGGTACTCTTTACCAACTTCAGCATCAGTAACGATATCTTTGATAATACCCATCGCTTTCTCGATTGACTCAGCATCGGCAGATGAAACACTAACTGTTCCGTTATCATCAATATCTACCCCAGCACCACTGACTTCGATGATGTGTTTGATCATCTTGCCACCGGAACCAATCACTGCTCCGATTTTGTCAGGATCTATCTTGATAGATTCGATGCGTGGAGCAAAATCAGCCACTTGTTCACGAGGTTTAGCAATGGTAGCTACGATTTTTTCCAAGATGTAGAGTCTGGCAGTTTTGGCTTTATCCAAAGCGATCTGCATGATATCTTCGCTGATACCTTCGATCTTGATATCCATCTGCATCGCAGTGATACCATCAGTTGTCCCGGTAACTTTGAAATCCATGTCGCCCAGATGATCTTCCAAGCCCATGATATCGGTTAAGACACAATAATCATCGCCTTCCATAATCAAGCCGTTGGCTATTCCGGCCACAGGTTTTTTCAGAGGAACGCCCGCTGCCATCAGCGCCAAAGTTCCACTACAAACGGTTGCCATAGAAGAAGATCCATTAGATTCTAAGATTTCGGAAACCAGTCTCAGAGTATAAGGAAATTCATCCACAGAGGGAATCATCGGCAGCAAAGCTCTTTGCGCTAAAGCTCCGTGACCCAATTCGCGTCGACCGGGGCCGCGCATAAATCCTGCTTCACCCACACTAAATGGTGGAAAGTTATAATGCAGATAGAAAGGCTCTTTATATTCTTCGGAGATGCCGTCGATAATTTGTTGATCGCGATCTGTGCCCAAAGTTACAGTTCCCAAAGATTGAGTTTCACCTCTTGTAAAGAGAGCTGAACCGTGAGTTCTGGGTAAAACATCGATTTCGCAAGTGATGTCACGAATGTCATCCATCTTTCTGCCGTCTGCCCGATGATTTTTGTGCAAGATGGCGTAGCGAACTGAACGCTTGATAATCTCTTTATGCGCTTTCTTCAAATAGGTCTCATTTTCGGAAAACTCATCTTCACCCATCTCGTCAGCATATTTTTCCATCATCTCGCTCTTGATTGCTTCAAAAGCCTCAGAACGCTCTTGTTTGCCCAAAATAACTGCTGCTTCGTCCACTTGCGCTTTGAAATCGGCAGTAACTTTGTTCATGATCTCTTCCGGAATCAGATCCAAAGTAATTTCCATCTTCTCTTTGCCGGCTTCTGCTACAAATTCTTCTTGTAACTCTACCAACTGCTTGATAGTTTTATGCCCTTCATAAATGGCATCTTTGATTTTCTGCTCTGAGATCTCATTAGCACCAGCCTCGATCATCACGATCGATGATTTGGAAGCAGCTACTGTCAGGTCCAGATCGGAGTTTTCCAGTTTAGAGATCAGCGGATTGATCACAAATTCGTCATCAATCAAACCAACACCGATACCAGAGATAGGTCCGTGGAAGGGGATATCTGATATTGAAAGCGCAGCTGAAGCACCCAAGATTCCCAACAAACCGGGATCATTTTCGCCATCGAAAGATAAGACTGTAACAACTACGTGTACAGCGTTGCGAAATCCTTCGGGGAAAAGCGGGCGAATCGGGCGGTCGATAAGGCGGGCATTAAGGGTTGCATTGGTCGAGGGTCGGGCTTCACGCTTGAAAAAGCCGCCGGGGATTTTCCCTGAAGCATACATTTTTTCTACATAATCTACAGTTAAGGGGAAGAAATCTGTTCCTTCTCTTACATCTTTGGAAGCAGTAGCGGTAACCAAGACAGCTGTGTCACCATAGGTGATATAGACAGCGCCATTGGCTTGTTTGGCCATTCTTCCGGTTTCCATGGTCAGGGTTCTACCTGCCAATTGCATTGATTTTTTGATAATTTTAAAATTGTGCATAAATTCTCCTTTTGTCAGTACATTTTTCACGGAGAAGCAAAGCAATAGGCAGAAGCCCTATTTTAGTTGGATTCAGCGTATTGCTAATTTTCTCCGTTTTCAGTTCATTTCATTTACTTGGTTGTTTCGGGATGACCCCATAATATTAGGAAAGGGAGAGATCTCCCTTTCCTAAATGTTTAAACTCAATTTATTTTCTGAGTCCAAGTGCTGCGATCAGCTTACGATAACGCTCAATATCTTTCTTTGCGATATAGTCTAATAAACGTCTTCTTTGACCAATCAGTTTCAAAAGACCTCTTCTTGAGTGAAAATCTTTTTTGTGCGTCTTTAAGTGATCGGTAATCTCTTTGATTCTTGATGTAAGTAGCGCAACTTGAACCTCTGGTGAACCAGTGTCAGAATCATGGAGTTTAAACTCTGCCATGATAGCTTCTTTAGCTTGTTTTTTCAATGCCATGCATCTCTCCTTCTATGTTTTATACAAATAGTAATCTTAGATATTTTTACTATAAGTTGGTCAAATGAAAAAGCAGGCTCTTCTTTGTAAAGATTTTTTTTCGTATATAGACAAGTGGTATAATAATTTACGATCTCTCATCTGCTCTGCCTCGGTTCAATTCTTGCCAAGATTTATTTTCAGCCTTTCTGCTCTAAGTGAAACTGTCCTATATTTAGTTATATTGCTTGACCTTGAAGAATTGCTACTGAATTAACCTAAAAGTTTCCGAAAAATAGCTGGACGGATAATAAGCCTAAAAGATTTCTACTAACTATAGTCTTTCAAGAGAAATTTAGAAAAAAATAGATGCGAGGTAACGAAAATGGATGAAAAGAAAAAAATTGATGAAACAGTAAATGATGATCAGTTTCTCACTTTGGAGTGGGAAGACGGCAGCGCTGTAGAATGTGAAATAATCGATCAAATCGACTTGGATGGTAAACAGTATATAGCATTATTACCCCGTGACGAAGATCAGGCTATTATTTTCAGTTTTCAGGAAATAGATGGTGAGATCGAATTGGGTAATCTGGAAGATGAAGAATTTAAGAAAGTTTCTGAAGCTTTTATGGCAGATTTTTCTGATGAGGAAGAGAAGTAGAACAGCTACTTTCACCAGACATTTACTAAAAGATAGAGACCTTCAGCACAGCTCTTGGCAGAGCTGTGCTTTTTTTTGGGAAGCCTGACAGATCAGCTTGCACAAAGATAATATCTTACTTCCCAAGCTGATATAGCTTACTGCATTTTTTCATTTGACACAAAAGATTAATTCAAAATCAATGCCTGTAAATAATTATTAGAAAGGAGCTCAGCTATGCCTTTTATTTCCAATACTGACCAACAACGTCAGCAGATGCTTGCCGCCATTGGCGTCAAAAATTTCAAAGATCTGCTGGTTCACATCCCACCCAAATTTATTCAAGATCATCATATAGAGATGGATCCTCCCCTTTCCGAGCTGGAGATTAGCCAAAAAATCGCTCGCCTGGCTCGCCAAAATATGGCCGATGCCAATTCCTTTTTAGGCGGAGGAATTTACGACCATTTTATCCCCGCTGCGGTTGATCATATTATTTTAAAACCGGAATTTCATACAGCCTACACACCATATCAGGCCGAAGTAAGCCAAGGTACACTGCAATATATTTATGAGTACCAAACCCTGATCTGTGAACTAACCGGAATGGATATCTCCAATGCCGGTATGTATGATGCTGCCACAGCTGCAGCTGAAGCTATTTTGATGGCAGTGCGTAAAACCAAAAAAGAGAAAGCTATCATTGCCGGCTCCATTCATCCCACCTACCTGAAAGTGATAAAAGCTTATACAGAAGGGATCGGAGTGGAATTGGTGATTATCCCACAAGAAAATGGAGTAGTTGATTTGGCCGCTTTGGAAAAAGCCGCAGATGATAAAACTGCTTGCGTGCTGGTACAAACTCCCAATTTCTTGGGAAATCTGGAAGATATGTTTGCGCTCGAGAAGATCACTCATGCCACCAAAAAGGCATTGCTGATCGTAGCTACTGATCCTATCTCACTGCCACTAATCAATTGCCCCGCTGAATATCGGGCCGACGTGGTGGTAGGAGAAGCGCAAGGCTTGGGCAATGCCATGAATTTTGGCGGACCACTGATCGGCTTTTTCGCTACAACCGAAAAACTTACCCGAGCGATGCCGGGTCGAATCGTCGGCGCAACGGTCGATGCCAAAGGCGAAAAATCTTACGCCCTCACCCTACAAGCTCGCGAGCAACATATCCGCCGCGCCAAAGCAACCTCCAATATCTGCTCCAATGATGCGCTTTGCAGCTTGGCGGCTACTGTCTACCTCAGCCTGATGGGCCGAGAAGGCATGCGCCAAGTAGCAGAACAATCAGCGGCCAAAGCTCACTATCTAGCTACCGAGATCGACAAACTACCAGGATTCGCTCTCGCTTTCGATCAACCATTTTTCAAAGAATTTGCCGTTAAGACACCGATCCCGGCAGTCAAGATCATCGAAGCTTTCAGAGCTCAAAAAATCTTCCCGGGGATTGATCTGGCGCGCTTCGGCTATGCAGATAATCTGCTTCTGATCGCCGTAACCGAGAAAAAGAGTAAAGCAGATTTGGATGAGCTAATTGCAGCTCTGCAGGAGGTGAAATAATGACTAAGACAATCTTCGAAAAACATCTACCCGGACGCAAAGGTTTTACTTTACCGCAATTGGATGTTCCACTCAATATCGGCATTCCCGAAAAATTCCAAAGAGCCAATCCTGTCCGCTTACCCGAGCTCAGCGAACTGGATGTGATGCGCCATTTCACCGAATTGGCCTCCAAAAATCATTGTATCGAAAAAGGTTTCTATCCGTTGGGCTCTTGCACAATGAAATACAATCCCAAAATAAATGAAACTTTGGTGCGCAATCCCGCCTTCAATAATCTGCATCCCATGCAAGGCTGTGCTACTACTCAAGGCTCGTTGCAGCTGCTATTTGAGCTGCAAAATGATCTGGCCAAAATTTCCGGCTTTGCCAATAGCACACTGCAACCGGTAGCTGGTGCGCAGGGCGAATTTGCCGGACTAAAAGTTATCCGTGCCTATCATCAACACAAAGGCAATGATAAAAACGAGATTATCCTGCCAGACTCGGCTCATGGCACCAATCCCGCTTCAGTTGTGCTGGCCGGCTACAAAGTAGTCGAGATCAAATCCAATAGCAAAGGCATGATCGATCTGGATGAACTGCGAGCCGCTACCAACGAAAAGACTGCCGGCTTCATGCTAACCAATCCCAACACCTTGGGCATATTCGAATCTTCTTTTGAAGAGATCGCCCGCATTATTCATGAAGTAGACGGGTTGATGTATATGGACGGCGCCAATTTCAATGCGCTTTTGGGAAGGGTAAAACCCGGTGAGATCGGCTTTGACATCATGCACTACAACATCCACAAAACATTTGCCACACCGCACGGTGGCGGTGGCCCCGGCTCCGGTCCGATCGGAGTAAGAGCCGATCTGGTAAAATTTTTGCCCGTACCCATGGTAAATTTTGAAGCCGGAAAATATTTTTTGGATTATTCACACGAAGCCACTTCCATCGGCAATTTGCATTCGTTTTATGGCAATTTTGCCGTAAATTTCCGCGCTTATATCTATCTGAAAATGTTAGGAGCCCGAGGTTTGGAAAGAGTTTCCGAAAATGCTATTATCAATGCCAACTATATCATGCGCAAATTGGAGAAGTATTATCATGTGCCATTTGATGAGGGTTGCATGCACGAATTTGTGGCAAGTGGCAAATGGCAAAAAGATAAATATGGCGTCTCCACTCTGGATATTGCCAAGCGCATTTTGGACAAAGGTTTCCACGCACCTACCATCTATTTCCCACTGATCGTGAAAGAAGCACTGATGATAGAGCCCACTGAAACCGAGAGCATGGAAACTTTGGATAGCTTTATCGCAGCCATGATCGAGATCGCAGCTGAAGCGAAAGATAATCCCGAGCTTCTGCATCAAGCCCCACTCACTACCCCGGTGCAAAGAGTGGACGATACCAAGGCTGTACGCGAACTTGATGTGAAATTTCACATCGAAATATAAATAATCGATCGAACAGAATGGGATAGCCGCTGAGTTATCCCATTTTTTTGGGGTAATCTCTATAAACATTCGGCAGAAAATCTCTTCGGAAAAACAGTCTGCTATGATTTCAAAAAAAAATATTTATCTAAAAAAGGAGAATTTATGAGTAAACTAATGGTTAGCGTTTCCGGAGTGCGAGGTATTTTTGGAGAATCTCTCACACCCGAAATTGCCCTCAACTTTGCCACCCATTTTGGCATATTTAGCCAAAGAGGGAAAATAGTAGTTGGTCGCGACTCACGTACCACCGGCCCTGCCATGTATAATGCTGTGGTTTCAGGCTTATTGAGTGTGGGCTGTGATGTGATAGATCTGGGAATAGTCTCTACTCCCACAGTTTTGTTGGCTGTAGAAGAATCAAACGCTGCCGGCGGAATTTCTATCACAGCTTCCCACAATGCAGCTCAGTGGAATGCGATGAAATTTGTCGGTTCGCAAGGTATGTTTCTCTTTCCCAAGCAGGCAGATAAATTTATCTCTTCCCTCAATGAGCCTGTACAATACGCCCCTTGGGATAAGATGGGAAAATTGAGCGCTGATCCGGACGCTAGCAAACGACATCTGGAGAAAATCATCAATATATCCTATCTGGATATCCTGAAAATTCGCCAGCAAAAATATAAGGTTGTAATCGATTGTGTAAATGGAGCCGGCGGAGTTATCTCGCCTCAGCTATTGCGCGATCTGGGCTGCGAAGTTATCGAGCTAAATTGCGAACCTACCGGCCATTTCGCTCACACTCCCGAACCATTGAAAAAAAACCTGGGCCAATTGGAAGCTGCTGTCAAAGAGCATCAAGCCGATATCGGCTTTGCCAACGACCCTGACGTGGATCGCCTGGCAATAGTCTCTGAACTGGGAGAGTGCATCGGCGAAGAGCTCAGCTTGCTTTTGGCAGAAAAATTTGTCTTATCCAAACAGAAAGGCGATATTGTTACCAATCTATCATCATCAATGGCTTCGGAAGATATTGCTAGAGAATATGGCGTCAAGGTTCACCGCACCAAAGTGGGAGAGATCAATGTGGGTAAAAAGATGCAAGAACTCGGCAGTCCCATCGGAGGTGAAGGTAACGGTGGCATTATCTGTGCGGAAGTTCATTATACTCGCGATGCTCCGGCCGGCATGGCACTGATTTTGGCTTATATGAGCGAGCGTCAATTGCCGATTAGTCAGTTAGCCGCTGAGATCCCACGCTACTATTTTGCCAAAGACAAGCTCAGCGTGGCGCCCGAGCAATTGGATGCTATCATGCAGAAAGTTCCCGAAATATTTTCAGATTATGAACTGGATGAAACAGATGGAATCAAGGTTTTGGGCGATAAGTTTTGGATCCATATCAGAAAAAGCGGTACCGAACCGATTATCAGAATTTATGTGGAAAGCGAAACCGCGAAGCGCTCGCAGCAACTTTGCGCTGACGCTATTGCCAAACTCACGAACTAGATTTTACTTTGATTATTTCAAGCAGCCGGAGCTAAGTAAAAATCGCTCCGGTTGTTGCAGTAAAATTGCCTCATGGTCTAAGATCTGTCTCTTGACTAATCGGCGCCGCTTTCATAATTTGTTATCTATCATATTTTAGGAGATTCTTCATGGGTAAAGTATTGGTTATCGCAGAAAAACCTTCAGTTGGCAGAGAATTGGCCAAGATTCTGGGTTGCAAAAAGCAAGGAAATGGTTGCCTGATCGGTGATGAACATATCGTATCGTGGGCAATCGGGCATCTGGTCTCGCTCTGCGAACCGCAAGATTATAATCCCGAACTAAAACGTTGGAATTTTGCCGATCTACCGATTTTGCCACAACCACTCAAAATCAAGCCGGTAGATAATACGATTCAGCAATACAATATTTTGGCGCGCTTGATGCAAGATGAAATCGTAGAATCTTTGGTTTGCGCCACAGACTCGGGGCGCGAAGGCGAGCTGATTTTCCGCTATATCTATCACGCGGCCGGCTGCCAAAAACCTTTCAAACGACTCTGGATCTCTAGTATGACCACCAAAGCTATCAACGCCGGCTTCCAAAAAATGAAAGATGGTAGCGCTTATGACAACCTTTATGATTCGGCTCGTTGCCGCTCGGAAGCAGATTGGCTGGTGGGCATCAATGCTAGCCGCGCATTTAGCATCAAGTACGATGCACTACTTCCCATCGGCCGAGTGCAATCGCCCACACTGGCCCTCATCGTCGAACGCCAAGCGGAGATCGATGACTTTACGCCCCTGCCCTATTGGGAAGTCGAAGCCGAATTTGAAGATCTGAAAGCGATCTGGTTTGATCCCCAAGCTGATGACAACAGTAAAATCCTCAAGCAGGAAAAAGCTCAAAAAATCTGCGAGCTCATCTCTGGCCAAACAGCCACAGCGGCTCAAGTGGAATTGGAAAAAAAATCCCAACCCGCTCCCCTGCTTTATGATCTGACCGAACTGCAACGTGATGCTAACAAAAAATATGGTTACTCAGCTCAAAACACACTCTCTATCGCTCAAAATCTCTATGAAAAAAAGAAGATGATCACCTACCCGCGTACTGATAGCCGCTATATCTCTGACGATATGAAAGAGACTGTTACCAATACGCTAAAGCATCTTACGGTAGAGCCCTTCAAAGCTTATGCCGAACATTTACTAGCTTTGGAAAAGCTGCCTTTTTCCAAACGCATTATCAACAACAAAAAAATTACCGATCACCACGCTATCATCCCGGCCGAAACCACCCCAAACCTCAATCGCCTCTCTTCGGATGAAAAAAATATCTATAATCTGATCGTGAAAAGATTTTTCGCTGTCTTCTATCCCAAATACAAATACTCTATCACTCGCATCACCATGCAAGTAGAGACAGAACATTTTATGGCGCGCGGAAAAACTGTGATCGATTGGGGTTGGAAATATTTCTACAAAAACGAGACCAAACAAAATGAGCAAGTGCTACCAAAGATCAAAAAAGGCGATACTCGCCCTGTTACCGGCAGCGAAATTTTAGAGAAGAAAACCTCTCCGCCCAAACCATATAACGAAGCCAGCTTACTCAGCGCCATGGAAAACGCCGGACGCTTTGTGGAAGATGATGAGCTGAAAGAACAGCTAAAAGAAAATGGGCTGGGAACGCCTGCTACTCGCGCTTCGATTATCGAACGCTTGCTGCAAGTAAAATATATCCACCGTAAAGGCAAAGCCTTGGCGCCGACCGAGAAAGGCAAAAAACTGATCAGCGTCATGCCCGGCGCACTCAAATCTCCTGAATTTACCGGCAAATGGGAGCGCGGCCTCTCCTCGATCGCCAAAGGCGAGCTGCAAGCTGAACGCTTTATGGAGGCGATCGAAAATTATGTGCGGAAAGTGATAATCCTAGCAGATAATAAACCGGGAAAAGTGAGATTCGAAAATAAAAATCGCCAAGAAATAAAAGATGCTTTGGCTACCTGCCCCCGCTGTGAACAAGGCGCTATCCTGGAAAATGAAAAAAGCTTCTATTGCAGCGAATGGCGCCGCGGCTGTAAATTCAGTATCTGGAAAACAAAGTTTTCTCAATTCGGCATAAATTTTGACCGGGCTCTGGCCGAAAAACTTTTGCAAGAGAAAAAGATTAGCGGTCTCAAAATTACCTTGGCTCAAGATAACAGCTCCGGCCAGATGGATATCGAATTGGGTAAAAAGGGTGTTATCAAAATTAGCAGGCTAGAAAAAAAATAGCAACAGAGCAGCCGAATTATACCGCAAGTATTGAATAAAAAATATCATTTGACACCCAGCTCATTAATAAGCAATTAAGTATATCATCTTTTAATCAAACATTAGGAAATAATATTATGCTTTATTCAATGCCAATAAGCTACGAGCTAAGCCCCCCCCCCCCCCATGGGGAGTTACAACTTTTGCCAATGGGGGTTTGGAACACTCAATCGCTTCACTTGAGCTCGCTCGAAATTGTTTTTTCGGAAATTTCGAGCTAAAATAAATGAAATTACACCTAACACCGAAAGGAAAATCTGCAAAAAAATACAACCGGGAAAAACAAGAAGCAGAGTGAAGTGAAAAAAATAAAATGTTTAATGAGGTAAAAATGAAAAAAATAGTAAC
>JAWOEN010000088.1:0-31878 GCA_046482725.1 Cloacimonadales bacterium (SeqCode) | reverse complement strand
CAAATTTGTATGTATCCACGCAGTATTGCGTGGATATCCATTTTAGATTTTTAACGTTCTTTTTTATTGCCCTTTCAACGGAAATATTTGTAATTAATGCACAGCCAATAAAAAAGAATAATGTAATAGCAATGAGTAAATATTTTTTCCATTTTATTAAGTAATAGAATAAATCTCGAATATTTTTTTCTTTTATCACAAACTTTCGCTCCCATCGCCTTAGAAAAACAATAAAATTTCATTTTCAAAAAAATCTCTCGTTAAATTTTGTTTTGGTTCGAGGCTTGTCAATTTTTTTTATAATTTGCTCAAAAATTAAATTCCATTATTCAGCTAATTCTAGCGTAATTTTCAGAGGTGAGATCTTCCTAATCTGTTAAAGGGCTAGTTTGCCAGTTTTCACTTGACCAATAAACCAAGCTGCTCAATTTCAAAAAAAAAATATTACCTAATCTAAGTGCTTCTGTTTTAAAGATAATTGCTAATATCTTTTAGTAGCAAGATGCAAAAGAGATTAGTGAGAAGATCGAAAGACAATCGCTCAGGTTAGGTATTGTAAAGGATGTTTATGTTATCAGTTATTATTGGCTTTATTGTCATGCTAAATCCCTTCGCTCTCTTTCTCTATCTGGGTCCTATTATGAAAGATCTGGATGATAGATCATTCCGCAAAGTTTTAGCCAAAGCCAGCCTTATCTCATTTCTGATTTTAGCACTTTTCGTGGTTACCGGAGATTATATCTTCCAACGAATCTTTAATATCGAATTTGGCTCATTTCGCATCTTTGGTGGTGTCGTAATATTTTCTTTTGCCTATCAGTTTATCATCAAAGGTCAACGCGCCTTTATCACCATGAAAGCCAATCTGGATGATCTGGCCTCTGAAATAGCGCTTCCCTTTATGGTCGGCGCTGGCACCATCTCACTATCTATCCTGATGCGAAATACCCTGAGCCTGCGCCTGTCTATCGTCGCTTTGGTTATCTCCTTATTGGGAAATTTCCTAGCAATTATTTTTCTGAAGATCTTCAAAGATCATATCGCTCGTAGAAAATTTCGCGTCCTCTTTGATAAAGTGATGGAGATCTTGTTGCGGATCAATGGTTTCTTTCTGGGTGCCATCGGCATTGACATGATCTTGACCGGTTTGAAACGAGTATTTTTTTAGCGAGGTTAGCATGCAAAATAGACTCAATCAGCAGAAAGATCTGATCATCGACTTGGGCCGCAGAATGTGGCAAAGCCGATTTGTAGCAGCCAATGCCGGCAATATTTCTGTTTTATTGGATGATGAAACGATCCTGACCACTCCCACCGGTGTCAGCAAAGGCTTTATGCGGGCTGAGATGCTTATAACGGTCGATCGTAAGGGGCAGATCTTGCAAGCTGAAAAAGATTATCGTCCCTCCAGCGAGCTGAAGATGCATCTGGAAGTCTATAATCAGCGTCCCGATGTGCGCGCTGTGGTACATACACATCCTCCTGGAGCTACCACCTTTGCCGTTTTGGGACAAACGCTCTCGGAAAATATCTTGCCCGAAGTTGTGCTAAATCTGGGAATCATCCCGCTAGCTGCCTATGGCTTGCCTTCCAGTGCTGAGATACCAAACTCCTTGCGACCACATCTGCAAACTTCTGATGCTATCTTGCTGCAAAATCATGGCTGCCTGACTGTGGGAGCAGATCTGGCCAACGCCTATTTCAAATTGGAAATTTTGGAACATTATTGCCAGATTCTCTATCGTTGTCGGCAGCTGGGAAAATTTACCCAACTTGCTGATGCTGAAATCGAGAAATTGATCGCACTTCGCAAAAAATTAAACTTACCGGGCAAAGCCTTGCTACAAGGCAAACAGCATTTTTTTCAGTTTTGACCTGATTTCAGGTTGACATTTTATTCTGAAAAAATAGAAATAATCCAGTTAGTTGATTTTCTCAAAATAAATGGAGGTTTTATGAAAAAGCTTATTTTTTTAATATTTGTTTTATTTATAGGAATTTTAGGGGCGAGACAGATCAATTTGATCAGCTTCCAAGCAGTTCCTGCCGATTTCCAAGCTCAGCTCAATCCCGTCTCTGACATGAATATGGAGTATTGCGCCGCTCTCAAAATCGAATCTGATTTCACCGACCAGATTGATCTGAAGCAAAAAGTTTACCAACGCGAAACAGCTGCTGATAATGCGGAATATCTCTATTTTAGCAGTTCGGAGAACGAATTGATCCTGACAGCTCCCGGTCATGAAGCATACAGTTTAACAGCTCCGGATGACGGTTTCAAGAAAGGTATGGTTTATTACCTCAAACTAGAATCCATCCCAACTCCTGAACCTGAACCCGCCTTAGCGGGCAAGCCTCAACCTGAACCTCAACCTGA
The DNA here is from genome assembly GCA_046482725.1 of Cloacimonadales bacterium (SeqCode). Lineage (GTDB taxonomy): Bacteria > Cloacimonadota > Cloacimonadia > Cloacimonadales > TCS61 > DAOWES01. Next base: position 29,501 of record JAWOEN010000088.1, on the reverse strand, counting down.
TCCTCAACCTGATTCTCAACCTGAGCCTTCCGCCTGGGATATCACTGCCGAGCGACTGGGTATCGAATTCACTGTTACTTATGTGGAAATGTTTGATAATCAATTGCTAATTCGCTTGAGCTTGCTCAATAACAAAGATGACAAAGAAGTACAAATTCGGGGTTGGCACGGCGATAAATATACCCGATTTTTTGATAACGACGGCAACGAATACAAGCCGGAAAAAGTTACCTTGGCCAATCAATCTCAGCAGCGTGATGTAAAATCGATGCTGATCCAAGATATTCCCACCACTGCTACTATTCAGTTTAAAGATGTAAAAAATTCTGCTGAAAATATTGCCAAATTTGATCTGGGTATCTGGACCGAAGAATCAGGTTATTTCCATGTCTCCTTCCGCGATCTGCAGATCGATAAAAAATAATTGCTTTTAGGATATAATACCCGAGCTGATAAAATCAGCTCGGGTATTTTTTTATGACTATTTTTTGATAGGTATGTAAATCTCGTAGTTACTTTCAGTCATTTTTTCAGGCTCAAAATCAGCACCGAATAGTTCCAATTCATCACCTTTAGCCCATTCATAATCTACTTTGCTAATCCACTCACAGCTAATATACCGATAAGTATCAGCCAAGCTCTGCTGAGCAGGTTGATGCTGAAAAACTGCATAAGTAGCAGGTTTGATGCTATAGCTTTGCAAACCCGCTGGCAATTTCTGGCTGCTATCGGCCCGCAGACCAACCATGTAATTAAATTCATCTTCTGCCTCAGGTGCAGCTTCTACGAATCTTTCATCATAAGGACAAATTGAAAGGTAATTTTCGGCTTTTATCTCATTCTCTGATAAAATCTGAAACAACTGCTTCCACATTTTCTTTATCGAATCATCTCCATGTTTCACTCGGCCTGCTAAACACCAAACCTTCATCTCATCCATTTCCTTTACTTTGTAATTCACTCTTTTTCCTCCTGATTTTTTCAACCAGATCTGCAGCTCTAGTTTGGGTGTGTAATTCATCAGCTGATTTTTCTTCTTATATTCCAACGGGGTTTCTCCAAACTGCTTTTTGAACGCTCGGATAAAAGATTCTGCAGACTTAAAACCATATTTGCCGGCTAATAGTTTTACCTGCATCTCTCCTTCCAAAAGCTCTTTGGCAGCTTCAGAAAGCCGTCGCTCTCTGAGATATTCCTTCAAAGTGTAGCCGGTAAACGCCTGAAAAACGCGCATAAAATGATAGAGCGAAAATCCGGCATTATCAGCGATCTGCTCGCAACTGACAGCTACAGTTAGCCTCTTTTCCACAAAGTTTATACTGCTGTTCAAAATTCTTTCATAATCAGGCATCTTCTCTCCTTGGCTTTTCGTAAAATTGATCTTTTTTGCTTATAGGGCAGCCAGATAGAAGCGTCAATTTTTTTTTCATTTTTCTTTGATGCTGGAGTTCAGAGTTTAGAATTTAGAGTTTAGAGTTTAGAGTTCAGGAAGAGAAATACAGAATAGAGAATACAGTGCAGTGGCAAGGGGGGGCAAAATGCCTATTATTACAAAAAGCCAATACATGCAATATCATATTTTGTTTGACACAAAATGTTTAGCTAATTTTTACTACCAAAGGTAATAATTATTAGGATAGAAAGCATGAGAAAAGCAAAAAGAAAAATTGATCAGGAGCTTATCATTGCTGCAGCTTTGCAGCTGATCAAGCAAAAAGGTAGCAGCAACTGGCTGACTGTGCGTGATATTGCCCATTCATTGCAATGTTCCCATCCCAATATCTACAATTACTATAGTTCAATGGACCAAATTCGCTGGGCTTGTTTACTCAAAGTCTTGCAAATAGAAATCGATACTGTCTTGCACAAGCTGCCTGATGAATTATCTGGTGACGAACTGATGCAATTTTTTTTCGCTGAGTTGGTGGATTTCTATCTGCAAAATCGCGGTTGGTACAACCTGATCTGGTTTGACCAAATTTCCGGAGAAATCCCTGCTGCTGTCCAGCAGATGATCGTGCAGCCTCGGCAAAAATTTTGTGAGATTTTGCAAGCAGCCTATCCGCACCAAGACCTCAGCGAGTGGACTGAGCCTATCGCCGATATCGTGCACAATTATATTCACGGTCAGATCGCCCGCTATCTGATGGGCAGAGCGATTCATCATCCACCCCAACAGATCAAACAGAAAATCACTTCCACTTGTTTGGAGATTATCCGCCTTTACCTGGCAGATAAAATCGAAACCAGCAGACGTGAGAGTTTATAAAAAAATCATTAAGTTATTTAGTAGCTAATAGCACAGGAGGAAAAAAATGCCCACCAAAAAAATATTGATCACTTACGCTTCCAAAGCCGGCTCAACAGCCGAGGTAGCCCGATTTATGCAAAAAGTGATGCAGGAAAATGAGCTCAGCGCAGATTTATTGCCAATCGAAAAAGTCAAAAATATCGCCCCCTATGATAAGATCTATATTGGCAGCCCGATCTATATTGGTAGGTGGAGAAAGCCTGCCAGAAAATTCATCGAGAAGCAACAAGCTTTGCTACAAAACAAAGAAGTATATTATTGGCTGACTTGCCTGAGCCTGACTGAGGATGACTCTGAAAAATTGGCTGCTGTAGAAAATTATCTAGCTACTGAGCGAAAGTTGGTAGTTCCCAAGGCTGAAGGCAGATTTGGTGGAGTGATAGATTTGAAGAAATTATCTTTTCTTGAACGCAAAATGATCAAAGCTGTGGGTTCACCAATTGGAGACTTTCGCGATTGGGACAAAATAGCAGCTTGGACCAAATCTACTTTCGATCAATCCCACGAATAGGAATAACAAAGGAGATATCCATGACAAAATCTGCAGTAATCATGATTTTACTGATCGCACTTTTGGCTGGATTAGCCAGCAGCGTAGCTATCTTTTATCAAACTGAAGGAGTAGCATTTTCTTATCAATCGATCCGAGGAGAGGAAGTGGAAATTTATGGCAAAGGTCTCTATCGCCACATGTCGTCGGATGTAGCTATTCAGGGTATTGCTCAAGATTATATCACACTTTTTCTCGCTATCCCACTTATGATATTTGCCCTGATGGGCACGATAAAAAAATCTTTAAAGGCAAAATTCTGTTTGGCCGGAATCATGCTCTATTTTTGGATAACCTACACACTCTACACAGCGATGGCGATGTACAATATTATGTTTTTATCCTATCTCAGCATCATGGCGCTCAGCTTCTTTAGTTTACTTCGCTTGCTACTAGGTTTTGATCTGAAGAAATTTCCCACCTACTTTTCGGCGGCGCCCACCAAATTAGTTGGCAGCTTCCTGATCTTTATTTCGCTCAGCATCGGCTTACTCTGGCTGGGTATCATCGTTCCACCCCTGATTGATGGCAGCCTCTATCCGGCCAGTTTGCAACATTATACCACGCTCATTGTGCAAGGTTTTGATTTGGGATTATTCCTACCTTTGGCTTTTGTTTCCGGCTGGCTGATGCTAAAAAAACAAAATCTCGGACTACTTTTGGGAACAGTTTACATCATCTTTCTGGCCCTACTGATGAGTGCACTTTCGGCAAAAATTATCGCGATGGGCTTAAATGGTGTAAATATCATTCCGGTTGTTTTTATCATACCCACTTTTAATCTCGTCAGCCTCACTCTGGCTCTACTACTGCTTCTCAAAATCAAACCAAACTAACCCTGAAAATTTTCATTCAATCCAGTAAATGATTGGTACCCGCTATCTCTATTGCCAAGATTAGCCGAAATACTTGACACAATAAACCACTAATTCTGGCATTCCAAAGATTTGGATTTTAGGAGAAAGCAAAAAATGGAAATTTCCCGTCAGCAAGTGGCAGTAATCGTTCCGATCTACAATGCGGAAAAATATTTACCAGAATTGATAGGCAGAATCGCTCAGCAGATTCCGCGGCAAAATATCATCGCGGTGAATGATGCTTCGCAAGATAGCTCGGCCTCGATCTGCCAAGAACTGCAAATTGAGACAATCAATTTTTCGCACAATCGAGGCAAAGGCGCAGCTCTGCAAGCCGGGTTCAAATATGCGCTTGAGCGCGGATTTTCTCACGCCTTCAGCATCGATAGTGATCTGCAACATCTGCCGGAAGATATTCCGCGTTTTCTGACGCAACTAGCCCAAACAGAAGCCGACCTGATTATTGGCTGTCGTAAATTTAGCCTCAAGACCATGCCTTGGCCAAGAATCTTTAGCAACTCCACCACCAGCAAAATTGTCTCCCTCGTTAGCAAAAGCAAGATTTACGACTCTCAATCCGGCTATCGTCTCTATCACCTAAAACCATTGCAGAAGATGAAGTTCCGCAGTGAGCGCTATCAATTTGAAACAGAAGTTATTCTGAAATTGGCAAAAAAAAATGGCTCTTTTTCCTTTGTTCCCATTGACACAATCTACACCGATCAGGTAAGCTACATTTCTCATTTTAGAGATATCGGAAATTTCATCAAAATTGTCTGTTACGAAATTACTCATAAATAGAAAAAATTTAAGGATATGATTATGAAAATATTATTGACCAATGACGACGGTATCCACGCTCCGGGCATTCTGGCGCTGGAAAGAGAGCTGCACAAGCGTGGACACGATCTATTGACTGTGGCGCCGCTGACTCAGCAAAGTGCTACTTCTCACTCCATCTCACTTTTCAAGCCGATGAAATTCAGCGAACACGGCAATCGGCGCTATGCGCTGAATGGTACTCCCAGCGATTGTATGATTTTGGGCTCGCAAGTAATCTTCGATCAATCGATCGATCTGGTAATCTCCGGTATCAATTCTGGACCCAATATGGGCGAAGATGTGCTATACTCGGGAACTGTAGCCGCTGCTTTGGAAGCGATGTTTTTGGGTTTCAAATCGATTGCCATCTCGATCTCGGATTATGAAAACCAGAATTTCGCCACAGCGGCTCGGGTAATGGCAGATCTTTTGGAAGAGAATATTGTCGAGCTGATCGCAGCAGGAGAAGCGCTCAATATCAATGTTCCCAATATATCCTATGAGCAAGTAAAAGGTGTGCGCGCTACTGTTACAGGCCATCGCAAATATTACAATTTTGTGAAAAAATCTCAAAATGAGGCTGGCGAAACCGAATATATGGTGGGTGGAGATCGACCTGTCTGGCAGGAAAAAGATCATAGTGATGCTGAAGCGATCTATGATAATTTTGTTTCGATCACTCCCATTGCCCCCAATTTTACCAATCACAAATCTTTCGCTAAAGTAAAGAACTGGATCAAGCAGAAATGAAATATTCAGATCAACGCAAAATAATGATTCTTCAGCAATTGCAAGCGCGCAACATAGATGATCCCGCTCTCTTGGCAGCCTTTCAGCAAGTGCCGCGAGAAATCTTCGTAGCTGATAATATCAAATATCTGGCTTATAGCGACACTGCTCTGACGATCGGTGAAAATCAAACAATTTCCCAACCCTATATCGTGGCGGAAATGCTGCAATTATTAGAGCTGCAACCTCAACATTCAGTGCTGGAAATCGGCACGGGCTCGGGTTATCAAACTGCTCTATTAGCAGAAATAGCAGACAAGATCTACACCGTGGAGCGCATCAAGATTTTGGGCTCACGCGCCAAAAGAGTTTTACAAAAACTAGGTTATGAAAATATCAATTTCTCTATCTCCGATGGCAGTTGCGGCTGGCCGGAGCCTGAGAAAAGATTCGATCGCATTATCGTCTCGGCCGGAGCTCCCGAAGTGCCGCCTGCTCTGCTGCAGCAACTGCGACCAGAGGGCATCATCGTTATTCCCACCGGCGATAGTCGGCAACAGCAATTGCATAAGATCAGAGAAAAGGATGGAGATTTTATCCATACTCTACACTCCTATTGCATGTTTGTGCCGCTGATCGGCAAAGAGGGCTGGCACCATGCATAATAAAACTATATTCTTGCTAATTCTGCTCAGCTTGCTCTTCTGCACACAGCAATTAAGCGCTGAAACTGAGCTAACCGAACCCCATGGGCTAAAAGCCAAAATCCAAACTCAAATCAACCGAATAGAAGTGAGCCCGGAACTAAAAGTATTCCTCATCTCCATGATCCCGATTTTCGAGCTGCGCGGAGCTATCCCGATTGGCTTGCTCTCTTATAAATTGCCACTCTGGAAGGTGTTCCCCATCGCTATTGTCGGCAATATGGTGCCCATCTTTTTCATCCTACTTTTTTTTGATCTGGTCACCCGCCTCTTTTTCAAAATCCCTATCTTAAAAAAATTGTTGGAAGCGATCTTTGCCCGCACCCGCAAAAAGGGAAAAATCATCGAGAAATATGAAGAACTGGGCTTGCTGCTTTTTGTAGCGATTCCGCTTCCCATTACCGGCGCCTGGACCGGCTCGTTGGCTGCCTACCTTTTTGGTTTATCATTTGGAAAATCTATCCTCTTTATCTTTTTGGGAGTTTTCACCGCAGGAGTCGTAGTCTCGGCACTTTCCTTGCTGGGCTGGACAGGGGGAATCATCGCTCTGCTTGCCTTGATCTTTGTCATCATAAAATCCGCTTTTCAAGAAAAAAAAAATAGAACCCAAACAGGAGTTTAATTATGAAAAAATTATTATGTTTTTTATCTATCCTTATCATTATTTCAATGCTCTCTGCCACCGATATCAGTGGCAATCTTTCCGGAGATTTGGAATTGGCAGACAGTCCCTACTATCTGGTCGGCGATCTCTTTGTGCCTACAGATACTAGCTTGGAGATCGAGCCCGGAGTAGAAATTATTGCCACCGGCTATTATCGTTTTGAAGTTAACGGCGCTATTTTGGCTATCGGTACAGCCGAACAGCCGATTATTTTCCGGGGTGAAGATGATTTTGATTGGCGCGGCATTCGTCTGGATTCCGGTGGTAGCGAGGCTGAAAGTGAATTTGTCTATTGCCAGATTTCCAATACAAACGCGCTGAATGATCATGGAATCCATGTCATCAATACGCGAGTTTCAATCGATAATTGTGAGATTTTTGATCATGAGAAAGCAGTTACTTTTTCTTGCCTTACCACCGATAATCCGGTGCCCATGAGTATAACTAACTCGCTGATCTACGATTGCATCAAATCCGGTATTACTGTGGTAGACCAATCCAACCTGATAATTGATAATAACGAAATCACCAATTGTGGATTGGGCACTCAGTTCTACGGAGCTATCCAACTCTCTTTGCAAAGTGATAGCCACTCTTGCAGCCCCACCATCAGCAACAATTGGCTGCATAATAATGCCAAGCAAGGCCTGACTTTGGCCAATCTCTTCGGCTATGAAAATATGGCTCCTACTGTGGTAGGCAATCTGATCGAAGAAAACCTGACCGGCGTCTATCTCTATTCCGGCAAAGGTGAATTTCGCCAAAATATTATCCGCAACAATTTTATCGAAAATGATGCCAACAGCGGAGCTGGTGTAATGCTTTACGGAACAGATGACAGCGCTGTTTTTAGCGAAAACCAAGTTTATGGCAATTATTGTGGATTTTACCTGACGGCAGATGCAACTGTGAATTTGGGTAATCTGGAAAATGAAACTAGCGATGATGACGGCTACAATCTGATCTACGATAATGTCTTTTTTGATGGAACACCTTTTAATATCAACAACACCAGCAATACGGATATTATGGCTCAGAACAATGTTTGGGATAGTGATGACACAGATGAGATTGAAGCGCGTCTGGTCAGTAGTGGCAACATCAACTATCAGCCATTTCTATCCATTTTGGCCCCAGCCGCCAATTTGGAAATCATCTCCGAAGATCCCCTCTCCATCTCGTGGGAAGCAGCCTACAACACTCATGCTGAGTTTCTGGGTTATCAAATCTTGCTAGACTCGGAAATCATAGCTGAAGACAACAGCACAGCGACTTATACTTTTTCCGAAATTCCGGAATATCCCTTTACTTTGGAAATAATCGCGCAATACACCGAGGGCAATGCTTCAGCTCTTGCCCATACGTTCGAGGCACAAATTGCCAATCCACCTCTGAATCTGGATTATACGATCGAGGATGCTACTGTACTCTTGGAATGGGATGCTCCTGCTGCCGGCAGCTCGGCAGAATTTGCCTTTTATCGGGTCTATTTTCAGGATGAAAGCTACCAAACCAACGACACCTGGTATCAGCTCAGTGAACTGGAGCCCAACCAAGAATACACAGTTGGTCTGTCGGCAGTTTATGAAAACGAGCTGGAATCAGAAATCGTGGAAGTGAGCTTCGAGCTGGAGGCCAACAACGCTGAGCCGGAACTGACTATGCCAACAATAAATCTTCACAATTATCCCAACCCCTTCATGATAAACAATTCCCGCTCTGCTTCCACTACGATCTCTTTTGATCTAACAAACCAAGAATTTCAGCAAGCAGAAGTGAAAATCTACAACAGCAAAGGTCAATTAATCCGACATTTACCGGTAGCTAATAATTCGGCTCGCGAAGTAAGATTGAGCTGGGATGGCAGAAATTCTGAACAAAAACTTGTCGCCTCAGGAATCTACTATTATCAATTACTGCTTGATGATAAAAATATCGCAGCCCAGAGTTGTACCATCCTGAAATAAATTACAGACTGCTCAGCATTTTCCTAATCGAAGATGCTGAGCTTTTTTATCTCAACTGCCTCAGTTTTCCATAAAATATTTTGCTTAATTCAGATTTAATTTCTCACACTTTCTACTTGGTCCGTAAATTGCATATTATATGGAAAAGTAAATTTGATCTGAAAGAAATAAAAAACCTAAACGGAGGAAATCTATGAATAGATTTTTACTAATAGTTCTGATATCACTCTTCGCTCTTACTCTGGTAGCCAAACCAATGAGTTCTGAAGAAATTACTACCGCTGTAAACAACTTTGTCAATGCTCAACCTGATGAGTTTACAATTACTGAAAATTTTAGTTACGCTGCTACTCGTGAGAATAGCGTGAATATTTACAATCTGGAGCCAAACGGATTTGTGGTTCTCACCGATGATGATCTCTTAGCACCGATTTTGGCTTACTCATTTACCAACCAATTAGATTTTTCTCGTAGCTCCGAAAATCCTTTCTACCAAATCTTCGCTGAAGATATGGCGCTGCGTTTGCAATATTATCAAAAAAATCCTGCCCGCGCAGAGGCAAACCAAGAAAACTGGCAAAATTTGCTACAAAATGAAATTCGTGATTATCGCCCCCAGCAGCAGTGGCCTGCCGCTGGCACCACCCCCACAGACGGTTGGGTGGAAACTCGCTGGAACCAAACAGGAGTTTACAATAATATGTGCCCGCTGGACAATTCTGATGAGCGCTCTGTGGTGGGATGTGTAGCCACAGCGATGGCAATGATCATGGATTTTCATCAATATATAGGAATTCCCGATTTCAATAATTCCGATAGCTTCGTTTCTTACGGACAAGGTATGGTGATCGACGGCGATGCTGAAGAGCGTGATTTTCCTGATTTTGAGGAATTGAACGGATATCTGGCAACTGTGGCCCAGCATTATGCAGAAGGTGTGGCGCTGACCCCCACAGATCTGGCAGCTTTGAATTTCGCCGCAGGCATCTCGGTAGAGATGATGTGGAGTTCGGACGGCTCGGGCGCCTATACCACAGATGTGGCTGCTGCACTGTTGAATAAATTTGATTATAACACTGCCCAAGCTATCGAAAATAATGGCACATCATTTTACAATACTCTGCGGCAAAATATGCAAAACATGCAACCTGCCGAGATTGGCATATTTACCTCCGGCTGGCAAAACGGGCACGCGATCATCGTCGACGGCTACAATACAGATGATTATTATCACCTCAATTTTGGTTGGGGAACATCCAATAGTACCTGTTGGTACCTCTTGCCGGAAGGCATGCCAGATAATTACTCCATCATTAGCAATGCTGTAGTCGATATTCAAGGTGGCGCTCTGCCGGTAGAGGTTTCTGGATCCATTAGCTTGGATGGCTCTACTCCCGAAAATACAGTCATTACTTTGGAAGGCAGAAAAACATTCCAAACTGTTGTTTCTGACAATTCTGGATATTACACTATTAGCCCGGTGCTTTCTGACGAATATTCTGTAACCGCGCTCAAAGATAACGGCGCTTTTTACCAATATATCGATAATGTAATTATCGATGAAAACAATACTACCCTCAACCTGAATTTAGATAATTTCAGCGAATTTACCGGCAACATCACAGCTCCCGAGCAACCGGAATCGGCTACAGTCTCTTTTTTCATGAACGGTGAAAAAATCGGCCAAACTGAGACTGACTCAAACGGAGCTTATAGTATGCCCAATATTATTCCCGGAGCTTATCAGATCAATGCCAACTCAGGCTCTAGCATGTTTGCCAGTGCTACTCATCAAGTGGAAGCCGGCAGCCAAAGTCTGGATCTGCAGCTAAATGAATACTCTGGAGAACTGGCTACTTCCTTTGCCTCCTTTGGCAATTCTACCTGGGATTTGGTTCCCAATTATCAGCTGACCTGTGCCGTAAAAATAGATAGTGATTTACCACATATCGACCCCAACAGTATTTTGGCTCAAGTAAAATTTAAGGCTCCGATTTCAGCTGACCAAGGCGAGATTTATCCTCAGTTGTGGAAGGGAAATCAATTGATCTCCCAATTGACAGCCGAAGATTTCAGCGCTGGGGAGTGGCTACAATTTAGTTTCGATACGTTTCTCGAGATCGAAGCCGACACTGACTATTTTGTGGGATACCAAATTATCTCGGAAACCGGCGTCTATGCCTGGCAAGATGCAGAGGATAGATCTCCCGGTTATGGTGCTTTCACCCGCACTTCCGGCTGGAACGAAGTAAGTTCTGCACACAATTTCCTGATCGAGCCTGTGATTATTTCCAATGCTTATGGAGTGGTAGAAGGCGAAGTGGTTGCCGATAACTCTGCCACTTTGGATCATCAAAATACAATCATCCGGGCTGGCAATTTTGCTACACATCCCGCGGCTGATGGATCTTTCCAGCTCTTCTTAACTCCCGGGACTTATCAGGTCAGCGCCAATGCTGCTGAAGGCTCAGCTCAAATCTCTGAGCTAGAGATCTTGGCCGGCCAAATCATTGAAATCGAAGATTTGCTTTTAGATTCTACCTTGGATGCAGACGATCCGGCAGAGATAGTTTTGCAGCCGCAACTAAAAGCCAATTATCCCAACCCTTTCTACAGCAATAGTTCCAAGCGCAGCAATGGTACAACCATTAGCTTCAGCTTAGATACTACCCAAAACGTAAGTTTGGAAATCTATAATATCCGCGGGCAAAAGATAAAGACTCTGCTCGATGCTAAATTTGGCGCAGGTACTCATGCTATCCGTTGGGATGGAACTGATGCCAGCCAACAAAATGTGGCCAGCGGCATCTACTTCTACAAGATGCAAAGTGGAGAATTTAGCAAAACGCGTAAAATGTTGTTACTAAAGTAATTTTTCTCTCTCCCGCTTCAACCAGCTGCAGCTCTAATTCTTATTTGTTTTGCAGCTGGTTTTTCTGTTCAAAGTGAATAACTTTTTTGGAAACGATTTGACAAAATCTACTACTTTACAAACTTTCAATTCTGGGAGAAGAAAATGAAAAAAAATAATCTACAAAATAATAAGCTTAGCGACAATGCCGACTCTTTAAATGAAGAAATTCTCAGGTCAATTATTTACAATTTACCCGGCATAATTTCTGTCTACAATGTCAATCCGGACGGAACTAGAACATCCATTTACAATAGCCCCGGCTTGGAAGAACTTCTGGGTCCCAAAACTGCCGCCTTTATCGACAAAAATCCGGATCAATATTTTACTCTGATCCTACCGGAAGATGCTGACGCTCTGGAAGCTGCCGCCCAAAAAGCCTATTATAATCAACACAACCTCGACTTTACCTATCGCGTCAAAGGTGACGATGATAAAATCATTTATATTCGCTCCCGTTTCAATATTCGTGATCTGCCCGGTGGAATTATTCGCTGGGAAGGAATTATCTTCGATGTTACTGAGCAGATTCTGGCTCAAAAGCAACTCTTCCAAAGCAAAGCTCATCTACAATCTCTGATCGAAGATGCTACCGACCTAATCTGGGAAATTGATCTGAAGGGAAATTATCTGCTGGTCAACAAATCCTTCCAAACCATCTTGGGCTACGATCCTGAAAAATTGATCGGCAAAGACTCTCTGGATTTGGTCTATCAACCAGATCAAGAAACTTCCATTGCCAATTTTCATGAAACTTTACACGGCAAACTTTCCAGCTATGAGATTCGCTGTCTTTCGGCTCAAAACAAGATTTTTCACTTTTGGATTAAGCTGCGTCCCATCTTCCGCCAAGGCAAGATCACTGCCATTCATGGCGTGGGACGAGATATTACTGAACGTTTCAAGTTTGAACAAACTCGCGATATCACTTATCGCCTGACTGAGAAACTGAATGAAGTAAACGACCTCAATGAATTTTCCCAAATCATCCAAACTGAACTCAGCGCCATCATGAATACTGATAACTTTTTTCTGGCAATTTATCATCAAGAGCTAGATCGTTATAGCTTTCCTTACTATTGTGATGAAAAAGATGATCTGGATACTAGCCGCACCTATTCTATGAAAAACTCGATCACCGATTTTGTCCGTAAAAGTGCCAAACCCATTCGTCTTACCCCCAACAACCAAGATATCTTTTTCCAAGAAAATAATCTGATCATCCATGGTGAAGATTCACCCTGCTGGATCGGCGCCCCGATCATGGACAAAGCCAATCGAGAAGCTATCGGCGTTATCGTAATTCAAAGCTACGAAAACGACAGCGAGTATAGCAAAAACGATCTGCAAACTTTGGAATTTATCGCTCTCAACATCGGCACCTTGATCGTCAGGAAATTGCAGGAAATCAAGCAAATCAATATTAACGAACAACTCAGCCTCATCACCAGTATCTTGCGCCATGACCTTACCAACGATTTTGTGGTGATAAAATCTGCCCTGAAACTATATCACAAAACTGATGATAAGAAGTTTTTGTATGAAGCGGAAAACAAGATCGCCAGAGGTCTGGAACTGATCAATCAAATGCGCGATCAGGAAGATTTCGCTGCAGAAAATAGAAATTTGATTCCTTACCGTTTGACAGAAGTATTGCAGCAAGTTACTGCTGAGTATGGCGAGCTGGACATTTCAGTTACCGGCCGCGCTTCGGTTTTTGCTGATCAGGCCATTTATTCCATCTTCCACAATATTATCAGCAACGCTATCAATCATGGCAAGGCAGATAAAATCGAGATCTCGATCGAAACCGAAGAGCGTAAATGCATTGTCAGGATCAGCAATAATGGAGTGCAAATACCGGCAGCAGCTGTTCCGAAGATTTGGCAGGAAGGCTTTTCTGGCAAAGAGGTAAATACCGGCATGGGCCTCTATCTGATCAGTAAAACTGTCGAAAATTATCAGGGCACCATCTTCTTGGAAAATAATCAGCCACAAAATGTTTCCTTTATCATTATTTTCCAAAAAGCGATAGATCGCTAAGAAAATATTTTCACCAGTAGAAAAAAATCTCAAATCGGTTGCTGCTTGCTCAGCAGCCGATTTTTTTTTGTATTCTTATCTATAACCGCTTCAAATAATTTGGCTGCAATTTAGCTCTTGCCTAGATCTTATCTAGCAATTCCACCAGAAGTTAGCCTAGCAAAAGCAGCTTCGGGAAAAATCTATTTGACAGTTAACTATCAAGCTTAGAAATAAGTTTAAATTATATAAAATCAAGGAGAATTCTATGTCTGAAAAATTAGTTTATGGAAAGATCAGCAGCGCTGAATCGATGCGTTTGGAAGATCATTATGGAGCGCATAATTATCATCCCCTGCCAGTAGTGATTGCCAAAGGCAAAGGTGCCAAAGTTTGGGATCCGGAAGGAAAAGAATATTTTGATTTTCTATCAGCCTATTCTGCAGTAAATCAAGGGCACTGCCATCCCCACATTATCGGGGCACTTTGCGAACAAGCCCAAACCCTTACTCTCACCTCTCGAGCCTTCTTCAACAACAAATTGGGCGAATATGAAAAATTTATCACCGAGTTTTTCGGCTATGAAATGGTTCTGCCCATGAACACCGGAGCTGAAGCTGTGGAAACTGCTATGAAGCTTTCCCGCAAATGGGCTTATGAGAAAAAAGGAGTAGCTGAAAACGAAGCTATCTTGCTCTTTGCCGAAGGAAATTTCCACGGTAGAACCATCTCGATCGTTTCTGCTTCCACAGATCCCGACTGCCGTAAAGGTTTCGGTCCCTTCACTCCAGGAATCGAAAGAATTCCTTATAATGATACAGCAGCTTTGGAAAGTTTTTTAGCTGAACATGGCAAAAATGTTGCCGCTTTCATCGTAGAGCCGATCCAAGGTGAAGCTGGCGTTTTTGTTCCGGACGAAAATTATGTGAAAGATTGCTATGATATTTGTAAAAAGCACAATGTGCTGTTTGTAGCTGACGAAGTACAAACCGGCATCGCTCGTACTGGCCGCTTGCTTGCCTCTGATTATGCTGGCATCAAGCCCGACATCGTAATCTTGGGCAAAGCTGTTTCCGGCGGGGTTTTACCTGTTTCAGCCGTTTTATCATCCAAAGAGATTATGCTTTGCATCAAGCCGGGTGAGCACGGCTCTACTTTTGGTGGATTCCCCCTGGCCTGTACTGTGGCAAAAGCCGCTTTGGAAGTGATCAGAGATGAAAACCTGATCGAACGCGCAGAACGAATGGGAGAGATTTTCCGAGCTGAAATGGAGAGTATCGATTCTCCCTTCATCGAATTGGTGCGTGGTAAAGGCATGCTCAATGCAGTTGTTATCAAGCCGCATGACGGCATCGAAGCTTGGGATGTCTGTGTAAAACTAAAAGAAAATGGCGTTTTGGCCAAACCTACTCATGGACACATTATCCGGTTTGCCCCACCTCTAGTGATTACTGATGAAGAGCTGATGCAAGCGATTAATATCATCAAAGATACTATCTTGTCGCTCAGCTAAGATAAGCTAGACAGCAGTCAAAGCAATTTGGCTGCTGTTTTTTTTATGAAAAACATTCTCTATCTCGCGCTCTTACTACTGCTAATCTCCTGCGCTCCGGCAGCCGATTCTGCCATCGGTATTTTGGCAAATGAAGCTTACGAAATACCGATCAAATTGGCTTACAAAGCTGAACTTTTGGCAGAAAATGAGCTGGGCATAAAAAATTATTCCTCGTCTGAATACCTACTGAAAGCTCTTCTCAACCAAGATTTGGCTCTGGCCATCTTGCCGCTGAATATTCTATCGCAAAATCCCAGCGCTACACCTAAACTGAAAAAACTGGCTTATTATCAACGCGAAGGTTTCGCCATTGCTTCTGCTGATGTGCAATATCAAGAAGTGGCTGTCCTGCAAAATAGCCTGGCTGCCTTGCTGCTGGAAAATTTGCTTCGAAAGCAAGAAGTGGATTTCCGCTTGCGTTATTTTTCCAAAGTAGCTGATTTGCAGAAAGCATTGGCGCGTGGAGAAATAAACGCAGTCTGCCTCAAAATCCCGCAGCTCTTTCAATTTGAAAACCTACCTCATAAAATCTGGCTCAGCCAATATTATGGCAGATATCCCAACTCAATCTTAGTTACGACTCAAGCAGCCTATGAGGCAAATCCCAGCTATTTCCAAACCAAGCTAGAGCAAATCTCTAGCGCAGTGCAGCTCTACAATCAAGATCTGCCTTTGGCCAAAGCAGCTGCTGCCAGCTTTGCTCAGATTGCAGCTACCGACTTGGAGACATTTATCTATCAAACGCGCTTTATCATCAGCTATGAAGCAGCTGGAAAAGATTTTGAAAGAATGATCTTTGCGCAGTAAAAAAATACTTTCCTTAAAAAAAATCTTCTAAAGATTCTTCAATTTTCCCTGGTTATTGGCAAACCTGTTGAGCCCAATAAAGATAAAATTTGACAAATCTCAGAATTAATCAAAATCTCTCCTAGATTATTTGCAAGAGATATTCTTGATTTTGTTTTAAGGATCTTGCTGAAAAAAACGAAAATGTACCGAATGGATCATTAGCTCAGAGAATTTATCAAAAAGTGTAAACTTGATAGAACAATGACTAAAAGATCGAAATTATAAAAAACATGGAGATTAATTTAGATGGATCAACTATTTGTTTTTTTGAACTATAAATTAGCTTTGGCTAAACAGCATCATAACTTCATGAGAAGTTTTCAGCAACCAAACATTATCCCAAACAAGAAAAAGTTCTCTTTCAATTGATGAAAAACTCGAAAATGAAGATTAATAAAATAACTTTGTCCTTTCCTGAAAAGGAAGAAAAGCTCTTTCTAAAAAATTACTTTTTTGATTCCATTCTCCAATTTAGAATAGCATTTGCACTACTTATAATACTTTATAGCGGCTTTGGATTCCTCGATGCTCTTATGTTTCCTGAGTATTCAAAAATTTTTCACATAATTCGCTATCTATTTGTAGTTCCTTTATTATCAGTTGTCTTACTTTTATCTTTCACCAAGGTTTTTCGGAAACTATGGCAGCTGCTACTGTTTCTCTGTTTTGTGATTGCTGGTACCGGCATTAGCATTATGATTATCTTTGTACCAGAGAACTTTGCCTACTACGGTGGGCTGATGCTGGTATTTTCAGCAGGTTATTTTTTTATCAAACTGCGTTTCTTTTTAGCCTCTCTTGCCGGCTGGACTACTTTGATACTCTTCAATCTGGGAGCGATATTTTATGCGCATATTCCCGATGCTATTCTCATAAATTACAATTTCTTTTTTATCAGCGCAAATGTTATCGGGATGTTTGCTGCCTATAATATCGAGCACTATGCACGTCGTAATTTTTCCCTGAACCTTGAGCTTGAAAACGAAAAATTGAATATTGAGCAGATCAATAAAAATCTTGAGCAAGTTGTAGAGGAACGCACCAAAGAGCTGCTTTTAGCAAAGGCAACAGCTGAGATTAATAATGCAAATGTTACGGCAATAATCGAAGGCACGCAGGATAGTATCTGGGCATTTGATAGAGATTACGAGATAATCTACATCAACCAGACCTTCCAAAAAGAGTTTCATCAAACTTTTGGAGCTTGGTTAGAGCCGGGCATAAACCTAATAGATTCACTGCCCGAAGCTTTGCGTCCTATTTGGAAGCCACGCTACGACAGAGTATTGAACCAAGAACATTTTACAATCGAAGAGATGCTTGATACCGAGAGTGGAAAGATTTATATTCGAACCTCCTTCAATCCTATTGTAAAAAGTGGTAAGGTTGTTGGAGGTTCATGCTTTGGCAGTAATATTACTAACCGAAAGTTGGCAGAGATTGAATTGCAAAAGGCAAAACAAAAAGCAGAAGAAAGCGAAGAAAATATTCGTCAACTAACTGAAAACATTGAGCAGGTGTTTTGGCTAACTGATTGGAAAACCAAAAAGTTACTGTACGTTAGTCCATCCTACGAAAAAGTATTTGGCATGAATTTGGAGAGTGCATACACGGATTTGACGAGTTGGAAAAAAGTTATATTAGCTGATGATTATGAACGTGTTTCACTTCTTTATGCTGAAAGTGCCAAAGAAGAAAAATATGTCGAAGCCGAATATCGGATTTTAGCTGAGGATGGAACTATTAAATGGATATTTGACCGATCTTACCCGATCAGGGATAATGCTGGAAATGTTTATAAATTTGTCAGTATAGCCGAGGATATTACCAAGCGCAAAGAGGCGGAAGAAGAAGTTTTGCGTCAGCTCTCGGAGAAAGAAACCTTACTGAAAGAGGTACAACATCGTATAAAAAACAACATCGCCTCAATCGAAAGTCTCTTGCTACTACAAGCAGCTTCAACAGAAAATTCCGAAGTGAAAACCGCACTACAAGAATCCAGAGCAAGAATTCAGAGCACTCGTGTTCTCTATGAGAAATTGTTGATAAGCAAAGACTATCAAGAGATTTCAATAAAAAATTATACTAACGGTCTGCTAGATTCAATAGTTGCAGTTTTTTCTGATAGCAAAAATATCTCGATTCAAAGAGAAATAATGGATTTTTCAATTAGTTCAAAAAAAGCGATTCCTGTCGGCATCATCATCAACGAACTGATGACAAATATATTTAAGTATGCATTTTATAATATGGATGAAGGGCATATAAAAATTGAGATTATCAAATCAGACAATCTTGTGATACTTTCCATCAAGGATAATGGTGTAGGCATTGCCAAGAGAATTGGTGTAAATAAGTCTCCAGGGTTTGGTCTTACAATAGTGAAGATGCTGGCCCAACAGCTTAAAGGCACATATAGCATCAAAAATAATAATGGGACAAAGAGTGTTTTGAAGTTTGACCTATAATCTCATAAAAATGCAGATGGGCAGATTAAATGCCCGAATTTAGTACAAACAGGCTTGTTAAGATTGGTAGCACTTAGTTTAAACCGCATCAACATAATTAAAATAATTGACAGCAAGCAAGATATAGCAAATTCTCGCAGCTGATTTTTGGAAAATGATTTTTGCTTTTTTATGACTTTGGAAAGTTTGGTTAGCAGTAAACGATGAAAACAGCAAAATGTTTTATAAAAGCCCAAAACAGTCAACACCGCAAACTTCTTGTGGATAATAGATATCTGTTTGCAGCATTAATAATAGGAGACCGCAATGAGAGATAAGAGATTGGTTATGGCGAAGAATTATATTTTTTTGGCACATAATAATGCTAATAAATGGTATTAACAGTGAGCAAGTCTAACTATAATAAGAGATCAAAGATTTTATCGCAATTTATGATTTTATTTGTTAAATCAATTTACCATCTAATCTAGTATGCAGCTCTCTTTTCAAAAAGCATTTTATATTATTGCCACTGTTATCGGCTTATTTACAATTTTAATTATGGCCAAAGCAGTGCTTATCCCTATCGCCTTTGCACTCTTAGTAGCTTTTATTCTCTTTCCTGTTGCTCGGAAATTTGAAGCTTGGGGAACTAATGAGATAGTTTCAGCGTTCCTCGCTATTCTTAGCTTATTTTTGCTAATTGGGGGAGCCATTTACCTCTTCTCAAATCAGATCATTCAGCTTTCAGAAAACTTAACTGACTTTAACGATAAAGTTCTGAATATTTTCGCAGACGTCACTTTGCTTATTAATAAAAACATCCAGTTTTTACCTGAGCTGGTAAAAGGGGATATCTTGGATAAGCTCAAGACTTGGTTCAGCCAGTCGGCTGGTTCATTAGTCAGCCAAACCTTTAGTAGCACTGCTAGTATCATTTTCGGTATTTTCACTTCAATTGTCTTCACCTTCCTGATCCTAATTTACAAAAAAGGACTGGTCCGGGCTTTGATTCTCTTTTACCCTTTGGAAAATAGAAAAAAGGCTTTCCAAATGTTTAAATCTGTGCAAGAGGTAGGACAGCAATATCTTTTTGGAATGCTGG
This sequence comes from Cloacimonadales bacterium (SeqCode), assembly GCA_046482725.1. GTDB lineage: Bacteria > Cloacimonadota > Cloacimonadia > Cloacimonadales > TCS61 > DAOWES01. Next base: position 10,008 of record JAWOEN010000088.1, on the reverse strand, counting down.
TAATTATCCTTTTATTGGGATTTGTGAACAGTTTTGGACTTTGGATTATTGGCATTGACAATCCATTTCTTTTTGGTTTTTTAGCCGCTGTCTTGGCCCTGATTCCTTATGCCGGAACTCTTTTGGGAGCTGCCATTCCCATCTTATACTCTTTTGTCTCTTATGATTCCATCTGGATGCCGATAAGCATAGCAATCTTCTTCTGGTTAGTTCAAGTTATTGAAAGTAATTTTCTCACCCCGAAAATCGTGGGAGGACATTTGAAAATTAACGCCTTAGCCTCAATCTTGAGCATTATTATCGGTGCTTCGCTTTGGGGTATAGCCGGTATGATCATATTTTTACCTTTCACCGCCATGCTAAAAGTGGTTTGTGAAGAGTATGAAGAACTCAAACCGATTGCTTTGTTGATTGGTGAACATAATTATAAAGCCAAAGATACCAATAGTAAATGGCAAAAAAAAATCAAAACTTGGTTTTCAAAATTTCATGCTTCTTTAAAAAATAAATGAGAAAATCTGTAGCTACAGAGCAGAAATTTACTGCGGCAAAACTGGATAATGAAAAGGGAACTATAAATCACAACCCAAAATATTCTGTGCCCTGCACCAGGCTGCAGTGTGCTGAAATTGCGAAATAATAAAATGACGGCAATTCTCTTGCCAACAAAAAACTCCTCGCGATTGAGGAGTTTTTTTTGCTTTGCTAGACTTATTTTAAAAAAAATCATTTAATTGAGCAGCTTGCCAGCTTTGATAATTTTTTCCACATTATTACTACCAAAATGGTAGGGTAAAAATTGATAACTGGGCATATCCATGATCAAGATATCTGCTTGTTTGCCAGCTTCCAAAGAGCCGATCCGATCTCCGCGCTGCAGAGCATAGGCGGCATTGATCGTACTGGCAGAGATAGCTTCTGCCACGCTCATCTTCATCTGCAGACAAGCCAAAGTGATGATAAATTGCATGCTATCGCAATTGCAAGATCCGGGATTATAATCGGTAGCCAGTGCTACAGGGCAGCCAGCGGCGATCATCTCGCGGGCCGGTGCATAATTGGGCATCGCCAGAGAAAAAAGTGTGCCTGGCAAAAGTGTGGCAATCACGCCATTATCACGCAGAGCAGCGATGCCGGCAGCTGAGCAAGCCCCCAGATGATCGGCTGAGACAGCTTGCATCTCGCCGGCCAATTCAGCGCCTCCGATCGGTACGATTTCATCTGCATGCATACGGATGGGAAAACCCAAATCTTTGGCTGTTTGCAAAATATCCCGCGATTGCTCGATATTGTAAACATGCTCTTCAGTAAAGATATCTACATATTCAGCCAAACCAGATTTTTGGACAGCCGGCAGCATCTCCTCTTTCAGGATGCGGATATATTCAGCGCGATTATCTTTGTATTCATTGGGAAATTCGTGTGCGCCCATAAAAGTGGGAACAATCTCGATCGGCAAGTCTTCATTCAGACGCCGGATCACGCGCAACATTTTCAGTTCGGATGCGGTAGATAGTCCATAGCCGCTTTTCGCTTCCAAAGTGGTAGTACCGTTGGAGATGATTTTTTCGATCCGTTTACGAGCCAATTTATAGAGCTGATCTTCACTAGCTTCGCGCACACCTGCGATGCTAGAGCGTATTCCACCTCCACTTTGCGAAATCTCTACGTAAGATTTTCCCATGAGGCGCATCTCAAATTCTGCTTCACGCGTGGCATAAAATACAGGATGTGTATGCGGATCGACAAAACCCGGCATCACCACTTTATCCAAAGCGTCCAGCATCTGCTGCGACTGATATTTTAGCAAGATCTCCGAGGATAATCCCACCTCCAATATCTTGCCATCCTGCACTGCGATAGCACCATCTTTTATCAATCCCAACTCGTTCATCTCTGCTCCGCGCCGAGCTCGAGCCGCTCCTTGCAGAGTCAATAATTCCGTTGCATTAAAGATTATCATATCCACTTGCTGCATGTTATCTCCTTCAAAAATTTTCTAAATCCCAGCTCTGCATAAACTCTAGGATCTCTTGCATACTCTCGATATAATCCGGCGCTATATCCACCTGCAATAGCGGCTTTTTGCGCTGGGGAGTAGTATAATTACAAAAGCCTTCAAACGCTTCCAAAAAAAAGCCCACGTAGATCAGCTGCGAATTCTTCACTTCCAAAATCAGACGCAAACTGCCATCTGCCAAATAATTTTCTGCTACTACTCGGAAATTCATTTTACCAGTGCGTGCTCTAAAACTTCAGCCAAATTTTCCACCAGGATGATCTGCAAACCTTTCTTAATCTCAGCTTGAATCTCGCTGAGGCTGGGCGAATTTTTGGCAGGAATCAAGACTGTCTTTAGTTTGGCACGCTTGGCGGCGATCAATTTTTCGGCCAAGCCACCGATCGGCAGCACACTTCCCGAAAGCGATATTTCGCCGGTCATAGCCAGATCTGCCTTGATCTTTTTGCCGGATAATATCGAGATAATCGCGGTGGTCATAGTTACTCCGGCCGAAGGACCATCTTTGGGAATAGCACCTTCCGGGATATGCAGATGCAGATCAATATTTTTATAGAATTCCGGATCGATGCCATACTCTTCCGCATGAAAACGGGCGTAACTAAAAGCTGCTTGCGCCGATTCTTGCATCACATCACCCAATTGCCCGGTCAGTTTCAATTTTCCCGATCCTGCCATTTTTATCACCTCGATCTGCAGAGTTTCTCCGCCAAATTGAGTCCAGGCCAATCCGGTGACCACACCCACTTTATCTATGCGATTTACTTCGGAATAGAGATGTTTGGGAATACCCAGATATTTTTCCAGATCAGACTTTTTGATGCTGACACTCTGTTTCAGTTCACCTTCCAAATGACGGCGAGCTACTTTGCGCAGAATCTTGGCAATTTGCCGCTCCAGATTTCTTACTCCGGCTTCACGCGTATACTCTTTTATCAGATTTTCCAAAGCTGCTTTTTGATAGCTTACCTTGATTTTATCGGCCAGATCATGCTCGCGCAGTACTTTGGGCACCAGATGTTTGGTGGCAATATTGATCTTCTCATAAGCAGTGTAGCCGTGCACTTCGATGATCTCCATCCGATCCAATAGCGGCCCGGGAATAGAGTTCAAGGTGTTGGCAGTGGTGATAAAAATCACCTGAGAAAGATCGTAATTGAAATCCAGATAATGATCGCGGAAGGAATCATTTTGTTCCGGATCCAAGACTTCCAGCAGAGCTGAAGAGGGATCACCTCGAAAGTCACTGCTCATCTTATCGATCTCGTCCATCATGATCAGCGGATTGCGTGAGCCGGCTTTTTTCAGGCTCTGCACGATCACGCCTGGCAAAGCGCCCACATAGGTTCTACGATGTCCGCGGATCTCAGCTTCATCACGCACGCCACCCAAGGAAAGGCGCACAAATTCGCGTTTCATAGCACGGGCGATCGATTTGCCCAAAGAGGTCTTTCCCACTCCGGGAGGGCCAACAAAGCAGAGAATCTGACCCTTGACTTTTTCGGCCAATTTTACGACGGCCAGATATTCCAAGATGCGCTCTTTCACTTTATCCAAACCGTAATGATCTTCATCCAAAACTGCCTTGGCTGTTTTTAGATCAAAATCTTGCATGCCCGGCTCCGACCAGGGCAATTCTGTTATCCAGTTCAGATAAGTGTGCACTACCGAATATTCGGGAGAATTATTGTTCAAACGCGAAAGTTTGTTCAGCTCTTCATCTGCTTTTTTACGAGCTTCTGCCGATAGATTCAGCTGCTCTAGTTTCTCTTTCAATTCCAGATAATCTGTTTTTTCACCCTTATTGATACCGAGCTCTTTATTGATGGCATTCATCTGCTCGGTGAGATAATAATCGCGCTGCATTTTATTCAATTTGTGTTTGACAGTAGAGTCTATCTTCTGCTCCAGATGCAAAATTTCGATCTCCTGCATGACCAGAGCATAGAGCTCTTGCACCGATTGTAGCATGTCAGCTATTTCAAAGATCTTCTGCTTTTTGGCAGTGCCAACCTGCAAATTTGCCAGAGCAGAATAGAAAAATTCGGCAATGCCCACATCTTCGTCGATGATAATCTTGGCAGCATTGGGAATCGCCCGATTCAGATTGATATAGTTTTTGTATTTCTTCTTGAAAACCCGAATCAAAGCTTCCAATTCGACCATATTTTCGGGGAAAACTTTCTCATCGACACTAATCTCAGCGGCCAAAAAATCTGCCTTACGGCGAAAACGCGCTATCTTCACCCGTTCTTCTCCTTCTACCAAAAGGCGGATATTGCCATCGGGAAGTTTGAGATATTGGATGATCGAGCAGAGAGTACCCACCCGATAGAGATCTTTGGCTTTGGGATCGTCGTCCGATTCTATAAAATTTTTCTGAGTAACGCAGACCAAAGCCTTGTCTTCATCAATTGCTCTTTCCACCGCCTCTTTGGAAGCATCTCGGCCCACCAAGAGTGGCGTGATTGTATTGGGAAATACCACAATCTCCCGCAGGGGAATGATCGGATATTTTTCATTTTCTATATTCATGTATAAACCTCTTTTCTTAATCGTTTTATATTTTTCATCGTCACCAAAATATTAGGTTGAGATAATCCTGCAAGAACTTTCTAGCAGTTAGTCGTCTCTTTTGCTAAATTCTATTTGCGGGAAAAGAAAAAATCGTCAAACTCATAGCCTACCGAAAGATAAAAATGAGTCTTCCAATCTTCATCCAAGCCCACTGCAGCCCGAATGGGTAACCAGCTTCTTTTCAAACCGGCGATCATGCCGACACCATGCATTATCTGAGGTTCTCCCTCAAATAGCAGCTGCGAACTTTCACCAAAAGTTAAGCTATTGTACTGAAATTCCAAGAAAAAGTTTCTAATTGGCTGCAACTGCAGAGAAAGCTTATTTAATTGATAAACCGGGGCGTTCATCTCGTTGGGGAAAAGACCCAAAAAACTATCGATTCCACCCACGAAAAAAGGTGAAAATTCTTGAGCTTGCTGACTATTTTGAGCTCCATATTCCAACCCATATTTCAAAGATACTTTGCCCAAAGGAATTGCCAGAAGCATTTTTACGAAAATCTCAGTGTTGTCGATATCACTGTATAATTCGGGACGATCCAGTGAAATTTTGCCAAAAAGAATTCCACCCCGAGTAGGGAAAACAATATCATCCACACTTTCATGATATGCTTTCAGGCCAATCCCACTGTGCAGAAGTTCACGGTTTTCGAATTCGGCAATATGCTGATAATGGCGGCTTTTCAGAGCATAGCCATAAAATTCTAGAATAATGGCATTTTGAGCAAAAAATCCCAAACCCAAAGTTGTGCCGCCTTGTCCTGTCAGCACACTTTTTTCCACTTGATGATCTTGGTTGTAGCTGTAGGTTTCATATTCGCGCAGAAAAGCAAAAATGCGATAATAAGCACCGTAAAATTTGCCATAATTTTTCACATAATCCAAGTTCAGCTCTTTCTTACCAGCCTGCTTGAGGTTTAGCAAAAACTTAGAATTTCTTTGCAGCACGTTGTTCATCTCGAGCGTTGCGCTCACTACCAGCTGCTGATGATTGCTATAAGCAACAGCCATGCCCAGTCTTTTATCATTGGTTTCCTGCACATATAAACACAATATATTTTGCTTCGCTTCTGAGTAAACTACCGGATAGATCGTAGCAAAGCGCAGAGAGTTGTATGCTTTTTCGATAGCTTGCGAAATAGCAGATTTGTCATACTCCACCCCAGTTTGCAAGCCCACAAATTCTCGTACTTTGGTCGAGCTAATATTCTTATTACCTTTCACGCGAATTCTCGCAAAGCTGATCTTTTCTTGAGCCATGATAATTTCTTGGCGATTGTTTTTGGGAAGTTGTGCTAATTGCTCAATCTGCTGGCGGGCTGCTGCTTCACCTGAGCTAATAATCTCCTCTTTCTTGGCAAAATCCACAGTTCTAATATCATCCAATTGCGGAGTGATCATAATATCACATATTTTTTCAGAATTCTCCACATTGTCGGTAATACTAATATTGACGGTTTGATCATAGATCTGCAGCAGAGAATTTAGCTGTTGCCTGCTTTTCAAGCCGGTATTTACCTTTACGCCGATGATGGTATCTGCTCCCATCTCTTTTACGACTTCAGTGGGAAAATTATTACGAACTCCCCCGTCAATATAGAGTTCACCATCCATCTCAAAAGGTGCTATGATTGATGGTACAGACATGGAAGCCCGCACAGCTTGCTGCAGACTGCCCGAGGAAAATACTTGCTTTTCCCCCGTCACAATATTGGTAGCTACTGCCCGAAAGGGAATTGGTAATTGATCGAAACTCTCCAGATGATAACCGGGAAAATAGTATTCATGCAATTTGTTGGTAAGCCGATTGCCGGAAAAGAAAGAGCGAGGCAGGGTGGGTCGAAAGCCTTGCCCCAGATCAAAGAAAACATTGGCAAAAGGCAACCAGCGTTTCTCGCCAATATAGAGATTTTCCCGGCTGACTTTGTCATCCAAAATATCTTCAAAATAGTTGTTTAAAAGCAGTTCCTCGATCTGATCTGCGCTATATCCCATAGCATAGAGCGCGCCAACCACCGCTCCAATACTAGTTCCGGCGATATAATCAATCTGAATATCCAGCTCGTCGATCACCTTCAGGACTCCCACATGGGCAATGCCGCGAGCGCCGCCACCGGATAGGACTAAACCAACTTTTGCCTCGGCAAGCTGCAGATAAAACAGTAGTATCGTGCCCAGCATCAGCCACTTTCCGAATATTTTTTGCATCTTCTCTCTCCTCACTACGGCAAAAGATGAAAGACTTGCCGAATTTGTCAACCCGCCAAGTCTTTTCGATATCTCTTCTAAAAAATAATTAGTGTTCTAATCGAGCTGTTCTACTTGCTCTATTGCTGGTTGCTGTAAGCTCTCTGTATTGAGGTATAAGCTTTGGATTTTGGGAGAGTAAGCCACGATCATTCCGGCAAAAACAATGCTAATCATACTCATCAGTTTGATCAAGATATTGATCGATGGTCCGGCTGTATCTTTGAAAGGATCTCCCACCGTGTCACCCACAACTGTAGCTGTGTGAGTCTCTGAATTTTTGCCTCCGTAATTACCCGATTCCACAAATTTCTTGGCATTGTCCCAAGCTCCACCGGCGTTATTCATCATTATCGCCAAAACCAAACCACTGGACAAACCACCGGCTAAAAGGCCCAAAACTCCGGTAACACCCAACAACAATCCCACTACAATCGGAGTGGCAATACCCAACAGGGCAGGCGCTACCATCTCTCTCTGAGCACCTTTGGTCGAGATCTCTACGCAGCGAGCATAATCCGGCTCGGATTTACCTGTGAGAATGCCGGGAATCTCTTTGAACTGACGTCGCACTTCTGCCACCATCTCTCCGGCAGCTCGACCCACCGCCTTCATGGTTAAGGCGGCAAAAACAAAAGCAACCATCGCACCCAAAAATATGCCGACCAAAAATTTTGGGTTCATCAAATTTATCTCATAATAATACATAAAATCTGCAATCGTAGCATTGCTAACTTCCACACTGCGCGCCAATCCACCACCAAAATCTAAGGTCAGAACTTTGTGACCCACCTGCAGAAGACCAGAACGAACTTCTTCCAGATAAGCAGCCATAAGCGCCATAGAAGTAAGAGCTGCCGAACCAATAGCAAAACCTTTGCCGGTAGCAGCGGTAGTATTGCCCACGCTATCCAGTGCATCTGTGCGGCTGCGAACTTTTTCCGGCAACTTGCTCATCTCGGCGTTTCCACCTGCATTATCAGCGATCGGACCAAAAGCATCCATAGCCAGAGTCACACCCAAAGTAGCCAACATTCCTACAGCTCCAAATCCGATGCCATAGAGACCCAGCTCAGGATGCGCAAAGCCATGATTTACACTGAAGGCTGCCAAAATAGTCATACCGATAATTATAACAGGAGCTGCAGTAGATTGCATGCCCACAGCCAAGCCATCGATGATGACAGTAGCAGGACCAAACTTGCCTTGAGCCGCAATTCCTTGCGTGGGCTTGTATACATCCGAGGTAGATCTTTCAGTGAAATATCCGATCAGGATGCCGGCTAACAAGCCAAATATACTGGCTAAAAAGATGCCAAAATAGATATTTGCCGGCAGCATATATTTGGTGACGAAAAATGCTGCTACCGCGATGAGAAGCGAGCTGCCATAAACGCCTTTATTCAGGGCAAACATCAGCTCTTTGATGCCGGCATCTTCTTTGGTAGAGACCAGATAGACTCCCACAACAGAAAGCAGTGCGCCCACCCCCGCCAATACCATTGGCGCTGCCACAAAATTTATCGCCAAGGCAGAATCTGAGCCAAAAAGCTGAGTAACAGCCGCCATGCCCAGCGCGGCGGTCGCCATGATAGAGCCTACATAAGATTCATAAAGATCTGCGCCCATTCCTGCCACATCACCTACATTATCGCCTACATTATCTGCTATGGTGGCAGGATTTCTAGGATCATCTTCGGGAATGCCTTCTTCCACTTTTCCCACCAAATCTGCACCTACATCGGCTGCCTTGGTATAGATACCACCACCCAATCTGGCAAAAAGTGCCTGAGTAGACGCTCCCATACAAGAGCTCAACATAATAGTGGTAATAGTTTTGAGGTCGATCTTTAACAAATCCAAAATATAGAAACGGGCTGTAAGATCAAAAAGCGCTAATCCTACGACTACCAATCCCATCACAGCTCCGGCTCGGAAAGCTACTTTCAAGCCTTTATTCAGGCTCACCGAGGCAGCCTGAGCTGTCCGGCTGGAAGCAAGAGTTGCTGTATTCATACCGATAAAACCGGCCAAGCCGCTGAAAAAACCACCTATTACGAAAGCCCAGGGAACCAGAGGATGTAAAACATTTAGCCCCCAAGCCATAATATTAAAAACTATAAATGCAATGATAAAAACTATGATTACGCCTTTGTATTGTTGGTGCAAATAGGCAAAAGCACCTTCCCTTACATAACCGGCGATCTTCTGCATCTGCTCATTGCCAGCATTTTCCCCTTTTACACCGCGATAAAAAATATAGGCAAATAAAAGTGCCATCAACGCCCCAAATGGTGCGATATACCATACTGTTGGGATCATAAATCCTCCATTTTTTTTTTAATCCTATCAACTTTTTTTTTCTACTAAAACTTAACTTTATCTTTTTTTTATGAATCTCACAAAAGGTTTAGCTTCTGTCTGCTTTTAATACTTCCAAAAAAGCTTCTTGCGGAACTTCCACCGAGCCGATCTCTTTCATCCGTTTCTTGCCCTTTTTCTGCTTTTCCAGTAATTTTTTCTTTCTTGTAATATCGCCGCCATAACATTTGGCCGTTACATCTTTGCGCATCGCACTGATGGTGCTGCGGGCAATAATCGTGGAACCGATGCTGGCCTGCAGAGCAATCTTATAGAGATGTTTCGGTATCACTTCCTTCAGCTTATCCACCACGCCTTTGCCCCAATTATAAGCTTTGCTTTCGTGGCACATAAAGCTCATCGCGTCTACTTTTTCACCGTTGATCAAAATATCTACCTTCACGATCTTTGAGCGTCGAAAGTCTTTGAAAGCATAATCCAGCGAAGCATAACCGCGGCTCACCGATTTAAGACGATCGTAAAAATCAAAAATTATCTCGATCAAAGGCATCTCATAATGGATAGTAGCTCTTTTCTCATCGATATATTGCATATCTTTTTGGATGCCGCGTCGCTCCTGAACGATCTTCATCACATTACCAATAAACTCGGCCGGTACAATGATCTCCACATCCATAAAAGGCTCTTCGATATAGTCTATATGCACCGGATCGGGGAAATCTACCGGATTGTAGATCACATTTTGCTCGCCATTATTGCGGAAGATCTTGAAAGTCACACTGGGAGTGGTGGTGATGATGGGGACGTTGAACTCGCGCATCAGGCGTTCTTTGACGATCT
>JAWOEN010000080.1:0-3405 GCA_046482725.1 Cloacimonadales bacterium (SeqCode) | reverse complement strand
AGGTTATTTGTATGATAATGGTTTTGGATTCCGAAATGGCCCTCTTTTTTTTATAGCATCAATTGTCATGTTTTTATCGACCATTCCGATGATTTTTATTCCAGAAGGAGGGATTGAACCAACCCAAGAACCGATTATAGAACTAAATAAGATAAATACCAATAAAACAGATTATAAAACTGTTTTTATCGTCTTTATTATTGCCTTAGTTTTTGTTAATTTTGGACGAAATTCGATCGCAACAATCTATAGTCAGTATTTAGTATTAGATGATGGGTTTAATGTCGATGCTATACTATTGAGTTATATTGCTAATGCTCGATCGATTGCGGTATTAATCTCGGGTATTATTACAGGGAGAGTAAGCAGAAAGTTCGGGGATGAAGATGAAAAAGCGGCTGCTGTTTTGCTGATTTGGAATAATTTATTCTATTTGCCCAGAGCTGTTTTACTGATTTTTTTTGATAAAAAATATATTAGATAATAAAGGATGCACTAATGGAAAAAGGATCTCTGAAAAGAGTATTTTTGATTTTTTTTCTGATCGAAGTACTATTTCTGATACTTTCCGGTGGCTTGACAAAAAAGCTGGAGATAGGCTTTGCTGACGGTAAATTTGTTGCGAGGCATGTTGCCAGTCATCATGATTTGCAAGAAGAGATCAAGGCAGATTTTCAGCCGGACGAATTTTTGCTGGAATCAGGTGAGCCCGGTGAGATCATGGGTAGTGAAGCTATTTATAATTTCTTTGCCTCAGTTTTTGGTGAAAAAAATGCGATCAAATCTTTCTTCTTGATCAGGATCTTACTAATCTTGGATTTGGTGCTGCTCTTGATTGCCTTTATGACCAAAAAATATCTCTTCGATCGACCTTCCAAACCGCAGGTATTATTTGAAATGCTCTACTCTTTTTTCGAAGAATTTGTAGCAGATACCATCGGCGAGGATTTCAAGCATTATACTCCCTATATTGTTACTATTTTCATCTTTATCTGGAGTGCCAATATGATCGGTCTGGTGCCGCTGGCTGCTTTTATCGAGCCGACGCGAAATCTGAATGTGCCGATTGGCATGGGAATTATTACCATTTTGGTAGTACACGCCACAGCCATCAAAGTCAAGGGTGTCTGGGGACATTTTCGCAATTATATAAACCCCATCGACAATCCCTTGTTCCTTTTGGATATTGTAGGCGAACTTTCCAAAGTAGTATCTATCTCTTTCCGTTTGTTTGGAAATATTTTAGGTGGAGCGATTATCATTTTAGTGGTTTCCTCTTTGGTAAAATATCTCTTATTCCCAGTCGGATTAAACTTATTTTTTGGAATATTTGTGGGCTCTATACAGGCTTTTGTATTTACAATGTTGGCGCTGACCTATATCGGCGTCGAGATAGCGGAGTAATAAGATTATGGAATTTACAGTAGAGATAGTACAGATGGCAGCTTATTTGGGCGCAGGCATTGCAGTCAGCGTGGCCTCGATGGCAGCCGGAATAGGTGAAGGATATATTGCCGGCGAGGCAGTGGAAGCGATTACCAAGCAACCGGAATCACGCGATCAAGTTTTTCGTTCGATGTTTATCGGGCAGGCTGTAGATGAGACGGGTGGAATCTTCGCTTTAGTAGTAGCACTGCTGATGCTTTTTGGCGGATTTGATGTGGCAACGGGTGGCTGGCAAAAGGCAGCTGCTTTATTGGCTTCCGGGATTGCCATCGGTTTTGGCGCAGTCGGTCCTGTCTTCGGGGCAGGATATACTGGAGGACAAGCCAGCAAGTCGATCGGGCGCATGCCAAAACACAGCAATGACATTTTGGGTAATATGTTGATTGGTCAGGCTTTGGCGCAGACTTCTTCGATTTTTGCCCTAGTAGTATCCTTGCTACTTTTATACACAGTTCCCGATCAAGCAGCTGATGCAACTGTCGCCGATATGATTTTGAAATCTGTTTCGGTCTTGGCAGCAGGTTTGGCCATCGGTTTTGGCACAATGGGCCCGGGCACCGGAATCGGTGATGTAGCCGGGCGAGCTAGCGACATGGTGGGAAAATTTCCCCGAGAACGCAAAGAGATAATGAGAACAATGTTTTTGGGAGCAGCAGTTTCGGAAAGTACCGCGATCTACGCTTTGGTAGTATCATTTTTACTGTTGTTCGCCTTTTAGATAGAAAAAGTAAACTATAAACAAACTGGAGGAATATTATGCCAATGGCTGAAGCAATCGCAAGAGCAGCTGCCCTTTTGGGAGCTGGAATTTGTATGGGAATGGGTGCGTTAGGACCGGGACTCGGAGAAGGTTATGTAGCTGGAAAAGCATGTGAAGGAATTGCCAAATCTCCTGAAAATGCTAGCTTGATTACCAGAACAATGCTTGTGGGTCAGGCTGTATCAGAATCTACAGGTATCTACTCACTTGTAATCGCACTTCTTTTGATTTTCTCGACCTAATTTTGATGAGTATTTTGATGAGAGCCAGCTCTCGTATATTTGATTGGAGAAAAAATGATTAGTATAGATTATACGACTATCTTTGTGATTCTGAACTTTGTGCTTTTGCTGATCGTGTTGAATAAGCTTTTGTATAAGCCGATCAACAAATTTTTGGCAGAGCGCAAGCAAAAGATATCAGAAGATATGGATGCTGCTAAAAAATCTCGGGAAGAGGCCCAGCAATTTGTTTCTCAGAAAGAAGAAGAGCTGAAAAAATCTTCCGAAGAGGTTCGAGGCCTAAAAAAGAAAGCAGCCAAAGACGCCGAAAAGCAAGCTTCTGAAATCGTCAAAGCAGCGATGGATCGCGAGAAGAAAATTTTGGGCGATACAGAAGAGTTATTGCAAAACGAAAAAAGCAAAGTCTTGCAAGAGCTCAGCAACGAGCTTTCTGGTATGGTCTCAGAGCTGACAGCCAAGTTTGTTTCCGAGTCTATGCAAGATGCTGATGATCAGAAATTGATCAAGAAAATGTTGGCTGAACGGAGCGAGAAGTGAAAAAGAAGCTGATAGCGCAGAGATATGCCCGGGCTTTTGTTGCCAATCTAGCGGATCTGAAAGATAGTTCTGTTTCTGAAGATATCGAGCTATTGCAGCAAATATTCGATAGCGCAGTAATTGCCAAAGTGAGTTCCAAGCTACTGCAGAAAGCTGACAAATTGCAGATTTTGCAGCTGATAGCCCAAGAAACCCAAAACTCAGAGCTTTGGACTGGATTTTTGCAGTTGCTATTGCAAAAGCAGCGGCTGGAAGTAATACCGGATATTCTAAGGACAATAGATAATATGTTGTTGGCAGCAGAAAACAAGCAGCGGGTAAGCTTAACTTTGGCTCACGAACAGGCACCAGAATTATTAGACGCGATCAAGGCAAAAGTTTCAGATATTTTGGGCAAAGAGATTATCGTTTCGGTTCAGA
>JAWOEN010000079.1:0-2517 GCA_046482725.1 Cloacimonadales bacterium (SeqCode) | reverse complement strand
GGCAATTACCAAAACTGCGACTGTAGCAAAAACTGCCTGAGTCAGTGTATTGGCTTCGGGATTGACCCAAGCCAGGTATTGCGACGCCCAAAGCGTGATTGCTTGCAAAAATTCCGGAAAGAGCAGCCAACTGCCAAAAGCCAAAGCAGCCAAGACTATCACGATCGGGACAAAGATGGCCGTAACCTTATCGGCAAATTCTTGGATGGGAACTTTGGAGCCTTGCGCTTCTTCTACCAATTTGATGATTTGTGACAAAAATGTCTCTTGCCCGATTTTTTCTACTTTTACTTTGATAAAGCCATTCTGGTTGATGGTGGCGCCTAGAACTTTGGAGCCGACCTGCTTTTTCACCGGAGCAGATTCGCCGGTTGCCATCGCTTCATCTACCGTGCTTTTTCCCGAAATTACCACGCCATCAGTGGGGATTTTAGCACCCGACTTCACCAGCATGATATCACCGATTTGCAGATCTTCTACCGCTACTTCGCGCTCGCTTTCGCCTACTTGGATCAACGCAGTTTTCGCTCCCATCTCCAATAATTTTTTTATCGCCTGGGAAGCTCGCCCTTTGGCCTTCACCTCGATATAGCGACCGGTCAGATGAAAAGCCATGATCATAGCTGAGATTCCGGCAAAACTGGCGATTTCCATAAAAAAGTTGAGGATACCGGTCAGAAAGGCTGCCAGCGTTCCCAACATTATCAAAACATCCATATTGGCTGAACCATGAAACAGTGACTTGAAGGCTGAACGGAAAGTCTTGAGACCTACTGTAAAAAGTCCACTCGCTGCTAAAACTATCATGCCTACTTTATAGACTAAATGACTGGGCCACATCACATTCCAGAACATATGCGGAATCATCCACAACATGATGGGAATGGTAACTAGCCAGATAATCTGCATCCGACGGCGCGCTGCTCGAAACTTCGCTTCGCTACTATCAACTGCTTGCTTTTCCTGCACACCATAGCCGCTGTTTTCCACCACTTGCTTCAGCTGGGCATAATTGGTAGCTGCCCGATCGATCTCGATGGTAGCTGTCTCAGTTGCCAGATTTACATGCACTTTCTGCACGCCGGCACTCTTGCGCAGCGAACGCTCCACCGCACTGGAACAGCTGGCACAGGTCATACCGGAGATGTTCATCTTCACGACATTAGCCGCTAAATCACCACTATCCTGCACAACCTGATAACCTGTATCTTCGATAATCTTGATGATCTGAGCCGGCTTGAGCTGCTGCGGCTGATATTCTATATATACTTTCTCAGCCGGAAAATTTACATTGGCCTTCTCCACACCTTCTGCCTTGTTCAGAGCGCGCTCGATCGCGGCAGAACAGGCGGCACAAGTCATACCACCAATTTTCAAATTCAGTTTTTCCATCATTACTCCTGCCGACTTACTTGGCGTCGGATTCTTCATCCTGCTGCGATTTATTCACTTTATTGTGCGCCACATCATTGATCAAGTTGCCTTTGCTCATAAATTCTTCCCGACTAATCTCGCCTCGGGCAAATTTCTCAGCTAAGATCTCCATCGCTGATGGCTTGGACTCGGGTCTCTCATTTGTTTTCTTGAGAATCAGGTATACTACCAATACTACTAAGGCCAGAAACAAGAGTCCGCCCCAAAAGGCGAAACCTGAATAACCCATATGTGTTCCGTAAAACATAATAACCTCCTTGTGACGTTTTGTTTTACATTTCCTATACCCTCAGGGGGTATAATTATAGTCTAAGCCTTTCCCGCAATTAGGCAAATTCTTAATGCGCTTTTTTTCCAAGATTAATAATCTCAGAAACTTCAATCGATAAGAATAAAATAAAACAAGCTAGCCGAAACTTCCAAGCCAAAGAGCTCTACGATTTGAAAGATAAACTGCAGCTCGACTGAAAGCGTAAAAACTGATCTAGTCGAAAATGCTGCAATGGCCGATCCTTAACGGAAAAGAGAGCTCTTAGCAACTGCCCAAAAAATTAGCGAAGCTGAGGGCAAAAGAGTCTTTGCTAAAAAAATTATTTGACGAAAAGCGCAAAATCTCAAGCTTAGATTTTAGATTTTATCCAATAATATCAGGGAGTAATTTATGGCAAAGATAGGCAGAAATGAGCCCTGCCCCTGTGGTAGTGGCAAAAAGTATAAGAAATGTTGTCTCAATAAAAATCAAGAGCTGAGCACTGAATTTATTTTTCGTAAAAGCAGAGAGATAGATCTCGAAATCATAGACAAGCTAAGGCATTTTGTTGGGCAGCACTTTGGACCAGAGATTATACACCTTGCTTGGCAAGATTTTTCAGGCGATAGCAAGGCATTTTTCTCGGAGGATAACCCTCATCATCAGCTATTTCTGCCCTGGACCTTATTCAATTGGCTGCCCGCCCAAAATGATGAATTTGATCCCTCGCAGCGAAAATATGACTTCACCATCGCTGACTTCTTTCTAGAAAAATATTCCACCCAATTATCTAGCTTGGAAAGAATCTATATCGAACAAACTATCAAGCAGCC
>JAWOEN010000045.1:0-15171 GCA_046482725.1 Cloacimonadales bacterium (SeqCode) | reverse complement strand
CGTTCCCGAAAGCCCCAGCAGCAGGGCACAGTCACCTTTCGGACCTTCATTTGACGAACAGTGCAGGGGTAGAATACTTTCCAGGGGCAAGTAGTAGTTCATTACCGTAAACATCAGTTTTTTGAGGCTCCCCAAAACTCAGAGCTTTGGACTGGATTTTTGCAGTTGCTGTTGCAAAAGCAGCGGCTGGAAGTAATACCGGATATTCTAAGGACAATAGATAATATGTTGTTGGCAGCAGAAAACAAGCAGCGGGTAAGCTTAACTTTGGCTCACGAACAGGCACCAGAATTATTAGACGCGATCAAGGCAAAAGTTTCAGATATTTTGGGCAAAGAGATTATCGTTTCGGTTCAGATCGACCCGGCAATTATCGGTGGATTTGAAGTGAAGGCCGGCAATCGCGAGATCAATGCCTCGATTAGATCCGGCTTGGAAAAATTTGTCTTAAGTCGATGATTTTTAGCGAGAATAAAAGAAAATGAGGAAAGTATGAAAATACAACCAGATGAGATAAGTGCAATACTAAAATCGAAGATAAAAGATTTTAAATTTGGCATAGACGTGCAGGAAACCGGGCGCGTAGTTCAGGTAGGCGACGGTATTGCCAGAATTTATGGAATGGATAATGTAATGGCCGGCGAGATGATCGAATTTCCCAGCAATATTATGGGAATGGCTCTAAACCTGGAAGAAGATAACGTTGGTTGCATTATATTTGGAGACACCAGTAAGATCAAGGAAGGCGATACAGCCAAGCGGACAGGCAAGATTTTGCAGGTTCCGGTGGGCAAGGCAATGCTGGGACGTGTGGTAAACGGTTTGGGTTTGCCCATTGATGGTAAAGGTGAGATTGCGACAGAAGAATTTTTTGCCGTCGAGAGAAAAGCTTTGGGTATTATCCAAAGGCAGCCTGTGACCGAACCCCTGCAAACTGGTATCAAGTCGATCGACTCGATGATCCCGATTGGTCGCGGTCAGCGTGAGCTGATTATTGGAGACCGCCAAACAGGCAAGACAGCGATAGCAATCGATACTATTATCAATCAAAAAGAGACAGATGTGATCTGTATTTATGTGGCTATTGGTCAGAAACAATCTTCAGTTGCCAAGATCGTGAACGTGCTGAAGAAGAATGGGGCGATGGATTATACGATCGTGGTTTCAGCTTCTGCTTCCGATGCTGCTTCTTTGCAATACTTAGCACCATATTCCGGAGCTTCGATGGGAGAATTTTTCCGCGACAAAGGCCAGCATGCTCTGATTATCTTCGATGACCTTTCCAAGCACGCAGTAGCTTATCGCGAGCTCTCTTTACTCTTGAGAAGACCTCCCGGACGTGAAGCCTATCCGGGTGACGTTTTCTATCTTCATTCACGCCTTTTGGAGCGCGCTGCCAAACTTTCCGATAAACTGGGAGCAGGCTCATTGACAGCTCTGCCCATCATCGAAACTCAAGCTGACGATATCTCGGCTTATATTCCCACCAACGTAATTTCTATTACAGACGGCCAGATTTATCTGGGCAGTAGATTATTCAATTCCGGTGTTCGCCCAGCGATCAATGCCGGTCTTTCTGTTTCCCGGGTGGGTGGATCAGCTCAAATCAAGGCTATGAAAGGTGTGGTGGGACAATTGCGCTTGGACTTAGCTCAATATGCCGAGTTGGAAGCTTTTGCCAAATTCGGCTCTGACCTAGATAAGGCTACTCAGGCTCAGCTTACTCGTGGCGAAAGGTTGATCGAAATCTTAAAACAAGACCAATATGCGCCGTTGCCGGTAGCAAAACAAATATTTATCATCTTCATGGCTAACCAAGGCTATCTGGATAAAATTCCGGCTGAAGATGTGAAAAAAGTAGAAGAAGATCTCTTCATCTTACTTGATGCTGATTATCAAGAATTTTGCCAAAAATTAGTACAAGCTAAGATTACAGACGAAATTACTGAAGAGATGCACAAAGTTTGTAAAAAAGTGATCGAAAAATTTTAGTTACTGCAGATAAGCAGCTAACAAAAGAGGTTTTGTGGCAAATATCAGAGATATAAAAACAAGAATCGAGAGTGTAAAAAGCACCAAGCAGATTACCAATGCTATGAAGATGGTGGCGGCTGCCAAATTGCGGCGCTCGCAAGATAGCATTGTGCAAGCTCGGCCTTATGCCGATCAGATCAGCCTGATGCTCAGCCAATTACGCGCGAGAAACCGCGATATCGAGCACGATGTTATGCAGACTTTTGAAGACAATGAAAAGAGCATTTTGGTAGTGGTAACTTCCGACAAAGGTCTTTGTGGCGCTTTCAATTCCAATATAATCAAACGAGCGAAAAACTATATTTCTCAGCATCCTCAGACTGATGTTATCTGCTTGGGACGCAAAGGTTTCGATGCTATCAAGAAAGAAAAATCCAAGATTATCAAAGAGTATTTGAGCTTGTTTAATGAGATGGATTTCTCTGTTTCTAAAGAGATTGGAGAGTATCTGCTTCAGCTTTTTTTGGAAGAAGGTTATGGCAAGATTGAAGTACTCTACAATGAATTCAAGTCTGCTATCCAGCAAGATATCGTGGTTAAACAGATTTTGCCGATTGTACCCGAGGAGCTGGATGAAGAGAAATTCAATCCAGAGTTACTCTGTGAGCCAGATGAAGAAACCTTGGTCGAAGAGCTGGCAAATAAATATATCGATGTGGAGATGTGGCGCATTATGTTGGAGTCTTCAGCTGCTGAACAGGGAGCTCGGATGACAGCCATGGATAGTGCTACCGAAAATGCTGCTGAATTGATAGATGAACTGAGTTTGAGCTATAATAGAATCAGGCAGGCCGGTATTACCAAAGAGATTATCGAGATCTCTTCCGGCGCAGCTGCGATTAATTAAGTGAGGTAAGAATGTTAGAAGGAAAAATTATACAAGTTATTGGTCCTACAGTCGACGTGGAATTCCCCGAAGGGAAATTACCCTCTATCTTAAATGCTTTGAAGATCGAGAGAAAAGATCAGCCTGATCTTATTTTGGAAATTCAGATGCATCTGGGCGAAAATAAAGTAAGAACTGTAGCAATGGATTCCACCGACGGATTGGTGCGAAATCAGAAGGTAATTGATTTGGGTGAGCCCATCTCGGTGCCGGTCGGTGAGAAAGTGTTGGGCAGAATTATCAATGTTATCGGTGATCCCATTGATGAGCAAGGTGAAATCGGGGCAGAAGAGCGCTATCCGATTCATCGGGAAGCACCTCTGTTTGAGAATCTCTCAACTGAAGAAGAGATTTTGGAAACCGGCATCAAAGTAATCGACTTGATCGAGCCTTATTCCAAAGGTGGAAAGATTGGTCTTTTCGGTGGAGCAGGCGTGGGTAAAACTGTGATTATCCAAGAGCTGATTCGTAATATTGCCATGGAACACGGTGGCTATTCTGTTTTTGCCGGAGTGGGCGAGAGAACCCGCGAAGGTAACGACCTATTTTTGGAAATGACAGATTCGGGAGTTATCGATAAGACAGCTCTGGTTTTTGGTCAGATGAATGAGCCTCCCGGAGCTCGGCAGCGTGTTGCTTTGTCCGGCTTGACCATCGCCGAATATTTCCGTGATGTTTCCCGCAAAGATGTTTTGCTGTTTGTAGATAATATTTTCCGTTTTACCCAAGCCGGCTCAGAAGTTTCTGCCCTGCTAGGTCGGATGCCGTCAGCTGTTGGTTATCAGCCTACGCTGGCCTCCGAAATGGGCGATCTGCAAGAGCGCATTACCTCTACCAAAAATGGTTCTATTACTTCAGTGCAAGCTGTGTATGTTCCGGCTGATGACCTGACAGACCCGGCTCCAGCTACTACTTTTGCTCACCTCGATGCTACCACAGTACTATCGCGTCGTATCGTGGAATTGGGCATTTACCCGGCGGTTGATCCTCTGGATTCATCTTCACGTATCTTGGATCCCAAGATTATTGGCGATGAACATTATAGAGTTGCCCGTGAAACACAAAGAGTTATTCAGAAATATAAAGATTTGCAAGATATTATCGCTATCCTCGGTATGGATGAACTTTCCGATGATGATAAATTGGTGGTAAATCGAGCTAGAAAATTAGAGAGATTCTTTTCTCAGCCCTTCTTTGTGGCAGAAGAATTTACCAATACACCAGGTGAGTATGTGCCACTTTCTGAAACAATAGAAGGCTTTAAATCGATCTTGGATGGCGAATGTGATGACTGGCCCGAGCAAGCTTTCCTCTATGTGGGAAATCTAGAATCTGCCCGGGAAAAAATGGAAAAAATCCTCAATAAATAAAGTAGTATATTATGGAAAAAATTAAGCTGAAATTAATCCAACCTGATCGAATCTTGTTGGATGATGAGATTGAGCATGTGATTGTACCAGGTGTGGAAGGAGATTTTGGAGTATACGTCAACCATGCTGATTTTATCACCAAAATCAGACCTGGTGTCTTGGAGGTCTATTCTGGAGAAAAAATTGAGGAATATGCTATTCATGATGGATATGTGAGCGTAGAGAACAATCAGGTCAATATCGTCTGTGAAGCTGTAGAGAAGCAGGAAAATATCGATCGACAAAGAGCTGAAGCTGCCAAAGAAAGAGCTGAAAAGCGAATGAAATCGAGCGAAGAAGAAGTAGACTTCAGAAGAGCTGAGCTGGCTTTGAAGCGCTCTTTGGTGCGTTTGAGCCTAAAAAAATGACCAATTTGAGATTAACGTAATAAGAAGATAAGCCTTTAGGAGAGATCTTAAAGGCTTATTTTTAAAATAAAATTAGTGGAGATATGATTGAATGAAAATGAAACAATTTAGCACTGTTTTGCTTTTTCTTTTTTTAGCAGCTTGCGGAGTGGAGCAGGCAGAAATTAGCCAGCAGCGACCAGAAGACAAAGTTCAAGCTGAAGCAAGTATTCAAACAAAAGAGGATAGCATCGATCGCAAAATCGAGAAAGCGGCTATTCCGAAAGCTGAATTTAAAGCAACAAATATAGAATTGAATGATGCAGACAAAATGCCACCCTTTGATTTTACTGAAGGTATTTACGTCAGTGCATACACTGCCGCCTCTAGTAGATTTCCTGCCCTGCTCGATTCTGCAGCAGCGGCCGGAATTAATACGGTTGTCTTTGATTTGAAAAACATGAACGGCGACGTCTTCTTCTCAGTGCCCCAAAAAGACGAGCTCAGGCGCGATCGCTTCAAAACGATAATTAATATTCCCGAGTTAGTAAAAACGCTTCACGCTCGAAATATGCGCGCTGTTTCTCGGATAGTTGTCTTTCACGATCAATATTTGGCAGCTCGAGACTCCACTTTGCGTATACAAAAAACTGATGGTACGGCTTGGCAGGAAAATCCCCGTCGTAAACCTTCTTGGTTGGATTCATCAAATCCGCAAGTGCAGGCCGATATTTTATATTTAATCGAGCAAGCCGCCCGCGGTGGGGTAGATGAAGTTCAGTTGGATTATGTCAGATTTCCCACCGGCGGAAAATTGCATGAGGCTAGCTTCCATTTTCAACGGGAAGATGAGGCTGCTGCCAAGATAGATTCCAATTATGTGAAAAGAACCAAACCGGATATTATCACAGATTTTGTCCGCCGTGCCAAGCAGATCTGCGACAAGTATCAGACTACTTTGGCGGCTGACATTTTTGCCATAGTAGCCTGGCAGCATCCCACTGATGTCTCCAATACAGGGCAAGATATTGCCCGGATTACTCAGCATCTGGATATGATTCATCCCATGATTTACTCATCTCATTTTTCAGATAATTTTGGTTTTCGGAAAAATGTGCCGAATGAGCCTTACTATTTGATGTTCAAAGGTACGAGGCTAACCAAGAATTTCGCAGCTCAGGGCTGCAAGGTGGTTCCCTACATTCAATCTAATGGTTGGAGAGTGAACTATTCGGCGGAGTATGTTAATGCACAGATTGAGGCGATCAGGCAGAGTGGTGGCGCTGGATATTTGCTGTGGAATGCCAGTTCCCGTTATGATAAAACATTGAGTTGGATTAAAGCTCAGAAATAATGTTTCACGTGAAACAAAAAAGGGGCGACTTCTGAGAAGTCGCCCCTTTTTTATGATCTACTCATTATCAATTGCCCACATCTTTGGTTAAGATCTCTACGATCTCTTTGGGATCGGTTTCTTCTCTCAGGTCTTCCAAGATCTCATCATTCATTAATAATTTGGAGATGTAAGAGATGGAAAAGAGATGCTGGATGTCATCATGCAGCAGGAGTAAGAAATAGAGATTTACCGGTTTGTTATCAATTGCATTAAATTCCACTTCCTGTTTGGAGCGGCCAAAAAGGATTGTAGGCTTTTTGATCTTTTGAGGATGAAAATGACGCGGGTGTAAGAGAGCTACACCTTTGCCGATAGCTGTAGAGACCAAATCCTCACGCGCAACAACTACTTTGTAGAGCCAGCGATGATCTCGCACAGCTTTGATGTCTTTGGCCTTTTTTGACATTTCGGCAATTGCCTCATACTTGTTGTCAGCATCAAATTCCAAAATTATGTTCTTGGCTTTGAAATAATCGGAAAATTTGCAAACTGAACGCTTGAGAGCTAGATGCTCCAGCTCGTTGTCGTTGAGGTTGGCCAGCCACTCATCGACATCGTCCTTTCTGATTTTGTAAGTGCTGCCTTTTTTGGTAGTCTCAAACACCTTGGTGTTGATCATCTCTTTGATCACTGAATCGGTTACTTTCAGCAGTGATGCTGTTTGTTTAATAGTTAATAACTCGTCTGACATAAAAGCTCCTTATCTGGTTAATTTTATATTATTCTATTTTATATCTTGTCGTCACTTATAAACTTAGTCAGATAATATTTGTCAAGATAAGAGTATTGTCTTGACAGAAAAAAGCTGGCAAAATAGCTAAAGTTATGAAAAATTTAATAATAAGCTTGGTTTTGCTGACAATTGTGGGCTGTACTTATTCAGTATATTCCAGTGGTTTGCCGCATCTAAAAACTATTTCCATAGAGGAATTTGAAAATGAGACGGAACAGTATGAATTGGAAGTGTCGTTGATCGAATCATTATCGCGCGAGTTTATGCGAGATGGACGCTTGCGGTTGGTGGACTTGGAGCCGGATTGCCTTCTGGAAGGTAAGATTCTGGATTATTCCAACAAGCTGGCTACTTATGGTAGCACCGGAATTGATGAGTATGAAGTAAGAATTCTCTATGCGGTTACTTTTACTGATTTGGTAGAAAACAAAGAGATATACAAAAGTAGTAGCTTGGTCTTGACCAAGATTTACTCCAATAGTGAAACTGCAGAAATAAAAAGTGAAGAAGACGCAATAAGTGAGATCGAGCAAGATCTTTTCGAGCGCATAATGCGTGAAAGTCTGGAGGACTGGTAGTGAGAATAAACAAATATCTGGCAAAATGCAATGTAGGCTCAAGGCGTAAAGTAGAAGAGTTTATCGTTGCAGGCCGAGTGAAAGTAAATGACGAGGTTGTCCAAGATTTGGCATATCAGATCGATGTGCAAAACGATAAAGTATTTTTTGATGATAAACCACTAAATTACAATCCGGACAAAATCTATATTATGCTGAATAAACCAAAGAATTATCTGGTTTCCAGCAAAGATGAGTTTGGACGCAAGACAGTTTTTGATCTAATCCCCGATTTTGGAGCGCACATGTTTGCCATTGGCAGATTAGATTATATGTCGGAAGGCCTGCTGTTGCTGACCAGTGATGGTGATTTTGCCAATAAAATCATTCATCCACGTTATAAATTGGCCAAAGTCTACAAGGTAAAAATCAAAGGAATACTGCCGGAAGAGAAATTGCAAAGATTGCGCGATGGCGTGATGATCTCGAGAAAGATTACTCAGCCGGCTTTGGTGAAGGTGAAGAGCAAATCTGCCGATAGCTCAGTGCTGAGAATCACAATTTTTGAAGGCAGAAAAAGACAGATACGCTATATGATCCAAAAAGTAAATTCCGAAGTTCTGGAATTGAAGAGATTGCAGATTGGCGATTTGACTTTAGATAATCTGCCGGTAGGCATGTGGAGAGTTTTGAAACCGAAAGAAGTGCTCTCATTGCAGATGTTGAGTGATAAAAAAGGTAATAAGAGGAATAGATGAAAATAGGAATTATTGGCTTACAGAATTCAGGTAAAACAACGATATTTAATGCCTTAACCGGGCAAAATGCAGAAGTAACTGCCTACTCTTCCCAGAAGATCGAACCAAATTTGGGAATCGTGAAGGTGGAAGATGCGCGAGTGAAAAAGCTATCAGAAATGTATAAACCCAAAAAAACTATTTTTGCCACGATTGAGTATATCGACTTCGTAGGCTTGAGCGGTAACAAAGATAGCGATGCTTTTGCCGGTTCAGCCATGGGTTTGGTAAAAACTGCCGATGCGCTGGCTTTGGTCGTGAGAAATTTTGCTGAACCAGCTACAGGAAATGCTCCGGAGCCATTGACAGAGGTAGATTCGCTTGAATCTGAAATGTTGCTTTCCGATATGTTGATCTCGGAAAAAAGAATGGAAAAGATCGAAGCTGCTAAAAAACGCGGCTTGAAAGATGCGGAGATGATCATAGAAGAAAAAGCTTTGGAAAAGGTGATCGCGCATCTAAACGAAGAGAATCCGTTGCGAACTTTGCAGCTTTCCGACGAGGAAGAAAAATCGATTCGTGGCTTTCAGTTTATTACCCAAAAACCTTTGCTGGTTATTCTGAATTCAGATGAAGAGCGCTTTGGCGAGAGTGCTGAGATAATGCAAGAACTGCAGGCCAAGTACAAGGCGATCGAATTTGCCGGAAACTTCGAAATGGAATTGAATAATCTAGAAGCAGAGGAAGCAGCAGAATTTATGCAAGATATGAATATCTCAGAATCAGCTCAAGATCGTCTTACGGCAAATTCCTACGAGCTTTTGGGATATATCAGTTTCTTCACAGTGGGCTCGGATGAAGTAAGAGCTTGGACCATTACCAAAGGTGATGATGCTGTCGAAGCAGCCGGGAAAATTCATAGTGATTTGGCTCGCGGTTTTATTCGGGCCGAATGTTTTTCTTATGACGATCTGCTGCAATGTGGAGATGAGAAAACAATCAGAGAAAATGGTTTATTCCGCTTGGAAGGGAAAAAATATATTGTGCAAGATGGAGATATCTTAAATATCCGCTTTAGTGTATAGTAAACATATTGAGGAAACAATGAGCAAGAAAGAGCCTAAAGAACCTAAAGAGACAAATTCGGGAATTGGCAAAATATTGATTAGCCTGATCTTCTTGGTTATATCAATCTTGATGTTTGTAGCTGTTTTGCAAGATAGTGCAACGATGAGTGCAGATTATGAGATTTTGCAGCGAGCAGAGATCAATTTTTTTAAATTTGTAAAGCTGGATTTTCCACAAGTACAAAATATGATCGGACCGTTTGGGGCATTTTTTGGCTTCTGGCTGATCGAAATTTTTGGGCGTTTCTTTAGTCTCTCTTTGATCTTAGCCATTTTTATGGTTTCTTTTTTTCATCTCTTCAAGATGCAGGATGAAAATTTGGTCGGGAAAATTTTGGCGTTTGTCTTTTTTGCATTTTTTCTAAATCTTATGATTTTTGCCTTTTATCCCGAAATGAAGCTTGAACTGGGCATTGTCCCCTTGGTGATTTATACTGTGCTGGAAAATCTTTTCAACCGCATCGGCACTGTCATCATCTCCTTTGTGATAGCGCTATCGATGCTGATCTTCATTTTAGAAGTGGAAAATGTAAAAAAATTGCTGCTGGCAGCCGGCTCTGCTTTACGGAAATTATTTTCTGGTTCCGATAAAGCTGCAAAGAAAAGCAAGAAACCCAAGAAAGCCAACAAACCAAAAGCCAAAGAGAAAAAGTCCAAACCCAAAAAGCAAGCAGCTGAGAAAAAGCATAAACCCAAAAGCCTCAATATTATTGATCATGCAGAGCCGAAAGAGGAAGAGGAAAAAAAGCAGCTTCCAGTGGCACCGCAGCCGGTACGCCCCAGAAAATTGTCGCAAAACTCGGCTGAAAAACCTGAAAGCTCGCTATTGGATTTTGATCTGCCCAAAATCGAAAATTTCCTTACTTCCGAAAAATTGAGCAAGAGAGATATCAGCCAAACCAAGGAAGAGATTCAGCGGGTCTCGGGAATTTTGCAGGACAAATTAGCCGAATTCGGGGTGGATGCTGAAGTGAAAAATGTCAATATTGGCCCGGTAATTACTCAATACGAGATCGAGCCGGCAGCCGGTGTGAAAGTAAGCAAGTTCAACTCTTTGGCCGATGATCTGGCTTTGGCGATCAAGGCAAAATCCATTCGGGTGCAAGCGCCCATTCCCGGTCGTGGTTTGGTCGGCATCGAGATTCCCAATATCAAGCGTGATATCATCTATCTGAAAGACGTGCTGGAAGCAGAACCTGATCGCAAAAAATATAATTTGGCGATCGGACTGGGAAAAGATATTTCGGGAAATCCTATCGTTACGGATCTGGCACGAACTCCACATCTCTTGATCGCCGGGGCAACCGGCTCGGGTAAAAGTGTATGCATCAATACCATCATTGTCAGTCTGCTGCTGCAATACAAGCCGGAAGAGCTACGCTTGATTTTGGTTGATCCCAAACGGATCGAACTTTCCGGATATGAAGGCATTCCGCATCTTATCCAAAATGTGGTGACCAATAATGAAGATGCGCTCACAGTTTTGGAGTGGGGAGTAGCAGAGATGGAAAGACGTTATCAACTATTGCAAAAATATCGAGTCAAAAATCTGGAATCTTATAATATCGAGATCAAGGAGCTGAGGAAAGCTGATCCGGAAATAGAAGATGAAGCTTTGCCCTATATCGTGATGATTATCGACGAATTGGCAGATTTGATGATGACAGTGGGACGCGATATCGAGCAACCGATCACGCGTTTGGCGCAGATGGCGAGAGCTATCGGCATTCATCTGATTTTGGCTACTCAAAGACCTTCTTCTCAGGTTATCACCGGTGTGATCAAGGCAAATTTTCCTTCCAGAATTGCCTTCAAAGTAGCATCCAAGATAGATTCGCGCGTGGTTTTGGATGCCAATGGTGCAGATAAACTTTTGGGCATGGGAGATTCGCTTTATATCGGCCCCGGAACCAGTACGCTGCAGAGAATTCATGGCGCGTTCATCAAAACCAAAGAGATAAATAATTTAGTGGATTTCTTGAGAACTCAGCCCAAACCGGAGCAGGAGATCAAGATTATCCCCGATGAAGAAGAAGTGGCAATGGGCGCTTTTGATTATGATGATGACCTTTTCCCGGAAGCAGCTGCAGCAGTTGTCTTGGCGGGTCAGGCTTCAGTTTCGATGCTGCAGCGCCATTTCAAAGTAGGCTACGCCCGAGCCGGCAGATTGATCGATATGCTGGAGCAGGCAGGAATAGTAGGACCTCATGTCGGCAGCAAGCCGCGCGAGGTAACAGCAACAGAAGAGGATCTAAAAATTTATGGCTACATTAAAGAGTAAAATTTTACTACTAATTTTGCTATTACCTTTGTTGGTGATGGCAAATGAAGCAAAAGCAGAAGAATTTCTGCGACAAATTTCAGAGCAATATGATCAAATTTCGACTTTTCAGGCAGATTTTATCCAATCCAATAGTTGGACAAATATGGATCAAAAATTAGAATCTAGTGGCAAAATATATTATGATGCTGATAATCTGATTCTAAAGTATACAGAGCCAGAAGAGCAAGTGATGAAGATTTATCAGAATGAGATTTCCATTTATCAAGCAGCTAATAATCGCCTGATGATTTCAGAAAATAAGGAGATCAGCTTGCAACCCTTGGATATTATCCGACAATATTGGGAAATTTCTGATATTCATCTAATCGAAATTCCAGAAGGCTATTCTTTGAAATTGCAGTATCCCAATGGAAAAGTAGAAGCAAATATCCGCGATTGGATGATTTATGATATTATCATTGAAGATAGCTCTGGCAATCGAGTTGGTTATCATTTTCAAAATATCGAGATAAATCAGAAATTGGCTGCCGATATCTTTGAACTGCCAGTAGATGAAAATAGTGAGATAATCGATCTTCGAAAGTAATTATAGAAAAAAAATTGAGGTGAAGTATGTTAGCATTAATCATGGCAGGCGGCGTCGGAAGCAGGTTTTGGCCGCTCAGTCGCAAATCTAATCCCAAACAGTTTCTCAATATCTTATCCGATGAATCTATGTTGCAAATGACGGTCAAGCGGCTCTCTACTAAAATTGCTCTGACAGATATCTATATTGTCACGGCTGCTTCTCAGGTAGCACTGACTAAAAAGCATCTACCGGATTTGCCGCCAGAGAATATCATTGTAGAACCTTTTGGCATGAATACAGCCCCTTGCATTGGTCTCAGTGCCAAATACCTGGCTAGAAAGCATGATCCGTCAGAAACTATGTTGGTACTGCCGGCTGATCATCTGATCGCACAAGAAGCCGATTTTTTGGCTTCGCTGGAAATTGGAAATAAAACTGCTTTGCAAGATTATCTGGTGACTTTTGGCATCAAACCATCTTACCCGGCTACTGGCTACGGCTATATCGAAGCCGGCGAAAATCTCGATGCTCAGCGGCAGCTGGTGAGTCAATTCAAAGAGAAACCAGATCTGGAGACAGCGCAGGCTTTTTTGCAAGCGGGAAATTTTTATTGGAACAGTGGCATGTTTATGTGGAAGCTAGAAACTATCTTAGCTGCTTTTTCTGATTATCTGCCCAAAGTTGCCCGGGTTTTGGATGAGATCGAAGATGTTTGGGAAAATGATGGAGTGCAAGCTGATTTTTCCAAACAGTATGCCAAGATGCCGCGAATTCCTGTGGATGTGGGAATCATGGAGCAGGCGGAAAAGCGGGTTGTGATTCCGGTGGATTATGGCTGGAGTGATGTGGGCAGTTGGCGAGCTTTGTATGATGTGGTAGAAAAAGATGCTGCCGGCAATGTTTTGCGTGGCGATATCGAAAATCTGCAAAGCAATAATAACTATGTTTTTTCAGATAAATTTGTAGCCCTGATCGGAGTGGAAAACCTGATAATCGTCGATAGCGAAGATGCACTGTTGATCGCTGCTAAATCGAAAAGCGAAGATGTGAAGCAGATCGTGGATAATCTGAAGCTAAAAGACAGAGACGAACTTTTATAGCGCAGATATATTTTTGAGATTAAAGAAAAGTGCGGCTTTCGAAAAAAGTAGAAAGCCGCACTTTTAGTTTATCGATTTGGAGATTATCTGAAGAAATAGTGAATCCCGCCCTGCGGAATTGCCATCACAATATCCAAATTATCCTGATATGATAAAACCAAAGGCCAATCTATAAAGATGGAGATATTCTCGGTGAGATAATAGGAAATTCCGATGCCTGCTCCAAAATTGTAGGTGGTGCTTTTATCGTTGAATTTTTCAAGCTCACCTTCAGGTAAAAATTGCTCTTCTGCTAGATCAAAGCTATATTTTTGGCGCGAATATTCGTCTGAGCTATAATAGATTGCGGCGCCGGCCAAAGCATAAAAAGTAGATTTTTCCCTAGAATGCAGTGGCTTCAAAAAAGTAAAGCCGATGTTGAGATAGGTGTTTCTGCCATCTATAAAATCGCTATAAGTAGAGGTCTCGTCCACCTCCCATTCTGCGGGGATAGTTTCCGGGAAATCATAGTCATTACTACCTTCACTGATTCCGGCTAGATTTACCTGAATACCAAAATTATCTGCCAAATAGCGGTAGGAAAAGCCGCTTCCGGAGATCATGCCACCGGCAAAACCTAAACCATGCTGATAAGATTCATCGGCAGCTAAACTGCCACTTATTATCAGAATAAGAGCTAGAAAACTTAATCTTTTCATTTTAGCCTCCCTGTTTTTTGCTTAAAATTTTTTTTGTCTCTTCTGCTGTCAAATTTTATCAAACAAAGCAGAAGTTTATTTTCTGAGGGCATGATAAAGTTTGCTGAAGCCATAAGCAATGGGGTTGCCAATAATCTTGGCCTGCTCTTTGCGGCGAATTTTTTGCTCAGCATCCAAACTATCTTTGTTCTCAATCGCCCTACCCCAAACATAGCCCACAGGATTTATAGCAATTTGGGCAAAATTTAGAGTTTTATCCATCGCTATCCGACGCAATGATTTGTAGATCTTTTCCATAATATCTGAAGTGATATTTTGCGCTGATTTTACTACAAAATTGGCCGAAGGTGAAAGATCTGAACGCGATGAAATATAGGTGAGGCGACAATAATTTTCAGTGATATAGCTGATGCGGGTAAGTAAGATAGAATTTACCAAGCCATCAGCCAGTGAGGCCAAAATCTTGTCGATAAAGGGAATTCCCTTGATTGCGTCAGAAGCAAATTTTGAGACAATTTCATCGGTGGCATATTCCACCCCTTCCGAGCCACCAATTGCCATCGAATAGTAGATATTGCGGGTGATCTTCCACAGATCACGATTGTTGACGCGCCCATTATAAAGTAGGAAGATGCTTTTCACATGATTGATGCTGGCTGACAATATAAAGATAGCATCTAAAAACCCATTTTGGGCTAAACTGGTCGAATAAAAAAGCTGTGAAACATCGCGACGCCGCAAACGATCTGCTTCTTTGCCCAAAGCGGCCACCACTTGTTCATAGCTCGCTTTATCATCAGTCAGTTTAGAAAAGTCAAAATCAATTTTTTGCAAATAGCAATTTTGCCGAAACTTTTTCATTCTCTGCGCAATTATCTCAGCTTCTTCGGCTGGATTGTCAGTCGGTGCTATCGAACGTGGAATGCGCCAAATGCGTAAGAGAGGCAATAAGACAAAATATCCGATAAACAGAAGCGAAAGCAAGATTACCGCATAGCCCCAGTAGGGATGGATCGCTTGGGCCTGACTATAGAGTAGCAAAAATTCTTTGCCAATCAGATAGAGCAAGAGCAGCGAAAATAGCAAAATGAGACGCTTGATATATTTCATAGCTTTACCTCCAAATTTTCTAAAGATAAATATCTAGGCCAGCATTTCAGGCGCAAGCAAAATAATTATCTGTAAGATTTAGGAGAGAGCAATTTAGATAAAATGGGGCTGATCTGACAATTGATAATTGGTAAGCAAAAATATAAGACTTTGTTAAACAATAAGATAGCGCAGAGAAAATTTTT
>JAWOEN010000011.1:0-18516 GCA_046482725.1 Cloacimonadales bacterium (SeqCode) | reverse complement strand
TTAAGGTAGCTTAGTTGTGCAAGCATCAGAAATCTAAGATTACAAATTTTCCTCAAAAAAATATCTGGCAAACTAATTTTTTCGAAAATTACTATTCTAAGCTTATTTATCCTAACTGCTAAAGGTTCAGAATCAAGTATTATAATTTTTCTCTGAAAAAATATCTGGCAAACTAATTTTTTTGATAATTACTGGCGCTGCTTAAGGTCGCTTAGTTGTGCAAGCATCAGAAATCTAAGATTACAAATTTTCCTCAAAAAATATCTGATAAACTAATTTTTTTGATAATTACTGGCGCTGCTTAAGGTAGCTTAGTTGTGCAAGCATCAGAAATCTAAGATTACAAATTTTCCTCAAAAAAATATCTGGCAAACTAATTTTTTTGATAATTACTGGCGCTGCTTAAGGTAGCTTAGTTGTGCAAGCATCAAAAATCTAAGATTACAAATTTTCCTCAAAAAAATATCTGATAGACAATTAAAGCAGAAAATATTTTTTCGAAAGAGAGAATCTAAACAGAAATAAGCTAAAGAAACAGTGAGGTGAAGATGAAGATAATATCTTGGAACGTAAATGGATTGCGTGCTGTCGTGAAGAAAAATTTTCTGCAATATCTGGCTGAGGAAGAGGCAGATATCATTGGTTTGCAAGAAACCAAATTGCAAGAGACGCAGATTCCCAGTGAGATCATGGAGCTGGAAGGATATCATAAATATTGGAACAGTGCCCAGAAAAAGGGCTATTCCGGGGTTGCTTTGTTTAGCAAAAAAGAGCCGCTGCATGTCAGCTTCAGCTTGGGCGAAGAGCGTTTTGATGCAGAAGGTCGCACCATTATCGCCGAGTACCAAGATTTTGTTTTGATCAATTGTTACTTTCCCAATGGGCAGCGAGATGAAGAGCGCCTGCAATATAAATTAGATTTTTATGATCGCATGTTAGAGGTAATGAACGGCTTTGTGGCACAAGGCAAAAATATCGTGGTTTGCGGTGATTATAATACAGCGCACAAAGAGATTGATCTAAAAAATCCTCAGGCCAACTCCAAGCTCTCCGGTTTTTTACCGATCGAGCGAGAATGGTTGGATAAAATCGTGGCAGAAGGTTATATCGATACTTTTCGGGTTTTCCATCCCGAGCCCGAACAATATTCTTGGTGGACTTATCGCTTTGGCGCTCGCAAGCGTAATGCTGGCTGGCGCATCGATTATTTCTTTATCAATCAAGATTTTCTACCTCAGCTGCAGGCTGCTTTCATTCAGCAAGATGTGATGGGCAGTGATCATTGTCCGGTGGGAGTAGTGCTGGATGTATAATTTTTATCGAGCAAATATTTTGCAAGCTTGTGGCATAAAATGAGTTTCTGGACAATTGTAATCATCGCGATCGGTTTAGCGATGGATGCCTTTGCCGTATCTATCTCCAATAGCTGCAGTTTACAGCGTATGAAGCTGGGCGCTGCTGTAAATATGAGTCTCTTTTTTGGCGTCTTTCAGGGAGTGATGCCGATAATTGGTTGGTTTGCCGGCTCCACGATCAAAGATCAGATCGAGGCGATAGATCATTGGATAGCCTTTGTTTTATTAGTAGCGATTGGCCTCAAGATGATCTACGAAGCTTTTCAGATGAATGAAGAGGAAGATAGATGCTCGCTCTCACTCAAAGTCTTGGTTATGCTCTCGATTGCCACCAGCATTGATGCCTTGGCTGTGGGTATTTCACTCTCTTGTCTCCAGATCGATATCATCTTTCCCGCTCTGATGATCGGGATTATCACTTTCGGCTTTTCGCTGTTTGGCGTCTATCTGGGTAAAAAATTTGGCCACCTCTTCGAAAGCAAGATCGAAGTTTTGGGCGGAGTTATTTTGATTGCGATCGGTGTGAAAATATTATTAGAGCATACTCTTCTGGCCTAATCAATCCGCCAAGACACTAGCAACAAAAGTTGCGGAGTAAAGCTTTGGATATGCTGCTTCAGGTAGCATCTAAGCGCGAATTAACTTGAAATGACTAATCTGCGTCAACTTTTCTTGCTAGAGGTAAATGAAGCTGGCTAGAGGATAGAAAAAATTATTACCAGTGTAATTGTCTAAAAATAAAGAAGATAGAGATTACTACACAATAAAAAAATCATCTTGGTACGAATTGTGTTACCTTAATAGAAAAAATTAAGGAGATTAGTATGACACTAACCAGAAGATGAGTCGGCTTAACTAGCAGCAAGATTGTTGCTTATCGTCAGATCGAGTGCACTAGCATTTCTGCTATGGCCTCTATATCACATTTTGTTTCACCCTTCATTGGCTTCAGTTCAGATCAATTTGGTCGCAGCTTCAGCAAAATCTCCTTGCAGAAAAAATCTCAGAATTTTCGAAATAAAAGGAGGAATTCATGAAGTTGGAAATAGGTAATTTTCAAGTAAAAGATGTGATCTTTGGAACCAAAACTTCTTTTGCCAATGGTGTCTTAACCATCAACAAGCAAGAAGCTTTGGACTTTGTCTTGGAAGACAGTCACATCACAGCAGCAGATATCGAGATTGCTCGTCCGGGCGAATCGGTTCGGATAGTTCCGATCAAAGAGGCGATCGAGCCTCGGGTAAAATTAAACGGCAACGCACTTTTCCCAGGTGTTACCGGTGAGCTCAGCACTTGCGGGGCTGGTCGCAGCCATGCTCTGAAAGGTTGTAGTGTGTTGGCTGTAGGCAAACATTGGGGCAGTTTCGGTGACGGACTGCTTGATATGAGTGGTGAAGGCGCCAAATATTCCTACTATTCTCAGTTGGTAAATATCTGTCTGGTAGTAGATACCGATGAAGAGTTTGAGCGTCATGAGCAGCAGAAGAAAAATCGTGCCCTCAGATGGGCAGCTCACAAATTGGCAGAATTTATTGCAGCCCAAGCAGTCAAAGATCTGGAACCAGAATCTGTAGAAAGCTATGAACTGGAGCCGATTACCAAGCGCAGCGCTGAAGTGAACAAACTTCCCAGCGTAGTTTTAGTGATGCAGCCGCAGTCTCAAATGGAAGAATTGGGCTACAATGATCTGGTTTACGGCTGGGATATGAACAAATTTGTTCCTACTTTTATGCATCCCAACGAAGTTTTGGATGGAGCTCTGATTTCCGGCAGCTTTATGCCGTGTTCTTCCAAATGGGCAACTTACGATTTCCAAAATTTCCCCACTATCAAAGAGCTCTACGCACGTCATGGCAAAGACCTCAATTTCTTGGGTGTGATCATGAGTAACCTCAATGTAGCTTTGGATCAGAAAATTCGCTCGGCGCAATTTGTCGCACAAATGGCCAGCAGTTTGGGAGCAGATGGAGCCATCGTGACTGAAGAGGGTTATGGCAATCCTGATACGGATTATATTGCTTGTATCGTAGCACTAGAAGATGTGGGCGTGAAAGTCGTGGGAATCAGCAACGAGTGTACAGGACGTGACGGTGCGTCTCAGCCTTTGGTAGCTTTGGATGAGAAGGCCAACGCTTTGGTTTCTACCGGCAATGTCTCAGATCTGATCAAATTGCCAGCAATGGATAAGGTGATCGGAGAATTGGAAGCTTTGGCTCGCGACGGACTTTCCGGAGGCTGGGCTGATGATGAAGAATTGGGTGGCTCGGTAAAACCGGATGGCTCGATTATTATGGAAAACAACGCAATGTTCTGTGGAGACCAGATTGCAGGTTGGTCGACCAAAACAATGAAGGAATTTTAGGTGGTGATAAGATGAAAAAAGCAATACATTATATAAATCAGTTTTTTGCCGGAATCGGAGGAGAAGAGAAAGCAGATCATGCTCCTGAGATTCGTGCAGGTCTGGTAGGCCCGGCAATGGCACTAAATGCAGCCTTGGATGCAGAAGTAACACATACCGTGATTTGCGGAGACAATTTTATGGGCTCCAATACAGATGAAGCTATCGAGACTATTATCGGATTTTTAGAAGATAAAGAATTCGATATTTTTGTAGCTGGTCCAGCTTTCCGAGCAGGACGCTACGGAGTGGCTTGTGGTCATATCTGTAAAGCCGTACAGAAACATTTTGGCGTGCCTGTGTTTACCAGCATGAACGATGAAAATCCTGGTGTCGATATGTTCAAAAAAGATATGCCGATTTTTATCGGTGGCAAAAGTGCTGCCAAGATGCGCGCTGATGTGAAGAAGATAACAAACTATGCCAATAAAATCTTAGCTGGCGAACCGACTAAAGGTGCTGAAGCTGAAGGCTATTTTGTGCGCGGTATTCGCCAACAAGTTTGGTTGGAAGGCGAAGCAGCTATTCCCGCTAGTAAACGTGGTGTAGAGATGCTGCTCAAAAAATTGGCCGGTGAACCTTATCAAACAGAATTGGTTATCCCCAAAGTTGACATGGTTCCCATTGCACCTCCGATCCAAGATCTGGCCCAAGCCAAGATCGCATTGGTTACCTCCGGCGGTATCGTGCCGGTTGATAATCCTGATAGAATCCAATCTGCCAGCGCTACCCGCTGGGGAAAATATGATATCAGCATGTTGGATCGCTTACCAGCTGCCGGCGATGATTGCCCGGAAGCCAGCCCACACCAAGCGTACAAGACTATCCATGCCGGCTATGATCCGGCCGCAGCAGATGCAGACCCCAACGTTTGCGTTCCGCTAGATGCTTTGCGCGCTTATGAAAAAGAAGGCAAGATTGGCGCTATTGCCACTCACTTCTATTCGACTGTCGGCACAGGAACCACTCAGGCAGAAGCAGCCAAGATGGGAACGGAGATCGTCGAGCATCTACGTTTGGATGGGGTAGATGCTGTCATCATGACCTCTACCTGAGGTACTTGTACACGTTGCGGTGCAACGATGTTAAAAGAGATCGAAAGAGCCGGTTTCCCGATTGTGCAGATGGCAAATCTTTTGCCGGTGGCAAAATCTGTGGGAGCCAATAAGACAGTGCCAACCATATCCATTCCCTATCCTTTGGGAGATCCTAGTACTTCCAAAGAAGATCAGTGGAAACTGCGTTACCACAGAGTCGGTGTGGCCCTAGATGCCCTGACGGCAGATGTGAAAGAGCAAACTGTGTTTAAGGTGAAATTCTAAGCAATCGTTAATCAGGCGGGGATGGCTGCTCGGCCATTCCCGTTCAATTTCCTGGAGTTAAAAAATATTATGAAAAACAAAAAAAGTCAGAAAGTATTTTATATATCGTTAGTAGTAGTTTTGGCTATCTCGCTTTGGGGGATTATTAGCCCCGATAGTTTTGGTGAGAAAGCTAATAATCTATTTGGTTATCTCACGGCGGGATTTGGTTGGCTATATTTGGTCACCATGTTCTCCTTTATCGTTTTCTCGATCTATATTGCCACCAGTAAATATGGTGCGATCAGATTGGGTCCGGACGATTCCCGACCGGATTATAGCTATATCTCTTGGTTTGCCATGCTCTTTAGTGCAGGTATGGGAATCGGGTTGGTCTTTTGGGGAGTGGCAGAGCCGCTGAACCATATGATGTCAGGCTCCGGAGCAGCAGCAGGCTCGGCCTTGGCCTCCGATTTTGCCATGAAAAAATCTTTTTTCCACTGGGGCTTGCATCCTTGGTCAGCCTATAGTGTGATGGCTTTGGCCTTGGCTTATATGCAATTTCGTAAAGGAAAGCCAGGTTTGATCAGTAGTATTTTTATTCCTCTTTTGGGAGAAAAAGTCGTTAGCGGTTTTGTCGGAAAATTGATCGACGTTTTGGCAATCTTTGCTACAGTAGCCGGTGTGGCTACCTCTTTGGGTATGGGAACTTTGCAGATCAATAGTGGCTTGAACTATCTTTTTGGTGTACCAATCAATACTTTTACCAATATTATTATCATTGTAGCTGTAACGGTTTTATTCATGATCTCAGCTATCACAGGTTTGGATAAAGGCATCAAATTTCTTTCCAATTGTAATATTGGCTTGGCTGGTATCTTGATGATTTTGGGTTTGATTGTGGGACCAACCATTATGATAGTAAATGCTCTAACCAATGGTGTGGGACAATATTTTGCCGAAATCGTCCGCGATAGTTTCAATGTAGAAGCTTTTGGCGATAATAGTTTCGTCAGTGGCTGGACAGTATTTTATTGGGCTTGGTGGGTGGCTTGGGCGCCTTTTGTCGGTGTCTTCATCGCCCGTATCTCGCGCGGAAGAACTATCAGAGAATTTGTGACAGGTGTACTTTTAGTGCCGGCTTTGGGCTCATTTCTCTGGTTTGCTATCTTTGGAACCATGGGCATAAATCTGGGTACGGAAGTGGCTGCGGAAGCTATCCAAACTACCGAAACTGCTTTCTTTGTGGTGATGCAACACTATCCTCTGGGCAGTGTGATTAGCTTTATTGCTGTGATCTTGCTCTGTACTTTCTTTGTTACCTCGGCCGATTCCGCTACTTTCGTGCTGGGCATGATGTCACAAAACGGCAACCTCAATCCCGATACCAAGCGCAAGGTTATCTGGGGAGCGATCCAGAGTTTATTGGCTTTGGCTCTGATGTTGGCTGGAGGTTTGAAAGTATTGCAGATTGGTTCGATTGTTGCAGCTTTCCCCTTCCTCTTTGTGATGATATTTGCGATGGTATCTTTCCACAAAGCTCTGCAAAAAGATGATCTTTTCCTAAATGGAATCAATAAAGAAGAGCTGACAGTTTTGCAAGAAACCATGGCAGAGCACAATGCTGAAGTGAACTAAGAAAAAGGTTGGCAAAATCAATCAAGAAAAAAATATCGATTTCAGCTAAAAAGCTTTATCTTATAGCTAAACAATTCTGCTCTACTCAAGTAGGGCAGAAGGCCTAAAATGGGCTTAGAGCAAATTTTAAAGTTATGAAAAAAATAGAGAAGGAATGGAAATTATGAGTGAAATTTATGATCTGATTATCATTGGCGGAGGTCCTGGTGGACTAACTGCCGGAGTTTATGCTTCGCGCAGTAAATTGAAAACTCTCTGCCTGGAAGAAAAACGTAAAACCGGTGGACAGTGTGCTACCACTTCCGAGCTGGAAAACTGGCCCGGCGTGAAGGAAACCACAGGTCCGGCTTTGATGAAAGACTTTACCGAGCATGCTGAAAAATTTGGTTGCGAATTCAAACGCGGCAAAGTTGAGTCTATCAAACTGGCAGAAGATGGTTTTCATAAAACTGTTATCACCAAAAAAGGTGAAGAGTATGTAAGCAAATCCATTTTGATAGCAACTGGTGCTGAACCCAGAGTTTTGGGCATTCCCGGCGAGAAAGAATTTCGCGGTCAGGGAGTATCTTATTGTGCTACTTGCGATGCAGATTTTTTTGAAGAGCTGGATATCGTGGTGGTAGGCAGTGGCAACACAGCTGTAGAAGAATCAGTTTATCTCACCAAATTCGTCAATAAGATCACGATGATCGTCATTCATGATGAAGGCACAATGGATGCTGATAAAACAGCCCAAGAACATTGTTTGGCCAACGACAAAATCGAGTATGTTTGGAACTCTACCGTAGAGGAGATTTTGGGCGATGATCTGGTCAGCGGAGTGCAACTGAAAAACATCAAAACAGGTGAAAGCAGCACTTTGGATTGCGACGGCGTTTTCATGTTTGTCGGCACAGTACCGCGCACAGATTTTGTAGAAGGTATGGTCGATCTGACAGCACAAAAATATATCAAAACCAATGAGAAGATGGAAACCAATATTCCCGGTATTTTGGCAGCGGGTGATGTGAGAGATAAATTTTTGCGTCAGGTGGTTACAGCAGCCGGTGATGGAGCAATCGCGGCAGTAGCTGCCGAGAAATATATCGAGAGCGAAGAAAATTGGCGCCAGAATGTGCTGCATGAAAGCCGCCCGGTTTTGGTAGCTTTCTGGAGTCCCATCCAAGCAGAGAGTTTGGAGCTGATCACAAAATTGGAAGCGATGGAAAATGCAGATTTCAAATTGGTGAAAGTAGATGCTTATAAAAATCCTCTCTGGGCCGAGCGTTATCAAGTAGCTGAGATTCCGGCAATTATCAGGTTCGATGCAGGTAAACTTACTCAGCGCTATAAAACCATAGATGAGATAGATTTATAGTATCTATCTTCAGAAATAGATTGAAGAGAAAATAGTAGATTAACTGAAGGAGAAAATTATGTTAGAACTAAACAAGAAGAATTTCGAAGAGCTGGTTCTGCAGAGTGATAAGGTAACTTTTGTAGATTACTGGAGTGATGGTTGCGAAGCTTGCAAAGAGCTGATGCCCGGAGTTCATGAATTAGCAGAGAAATATGGTGATAAAATGCAATTTGCCAGTCTCAATATCAAAGGTGCTCGTCGTTTGGCCATCAGCCAAAAGGTGATGGGTCTGCCGGCGATGATTATCTATAAAGATGGTGAGATTTTGGATAGAATGTCACCGGAAGATATCGATGAAGAGATCGATAATATCGAAGAATTTATCAAGAAAACTTACGAAACATTATAACGAAAAAGGAGAGTCTGAATTATGTTAAAAGGAAAAAAAGTAATCGCAATTGGCGATCGTGATGGCATTCCAGGCCCAGCGATCGAAGAGTGTGTAAAGACAGCCGGTGCCGAAGTAATCTTCGCTAGCACCGAATGCTTTGTTTGAACTGCTGCCGGAGCAATGGATCTGGAGATCCAAAAAAGAGTGAAGGATTTGGCAGAGAAAGAAGGAAAAGAAAACCTAGTAATTATCTTGGGTGGTGCTGAAGCAGAAGCTGCCGGATTGGCTGCTGAGACCGTAATCAGTGGAGATCCTACTTTTGCCGGACCCCTGGCAGGTGTGGCTTTGGGACTAAGCGTCTATCATATTGTGGAGCCAGAAATCAAGGACTTGGTGGATGCTGATGTTTATGAAGAGCAATGTGGTATGATGGAGATGGTGTTAGACGTTGATGAAATCGTCAGCGAGATGAACGATATTCGCAACGCATAATCGTTGAGCTGGTTTACTGAAGATGAACCCTATTCCCTCGATTCTTCAGCAAACCGAAAACGTAAACCTATACTTAATTCCTCAAAATAATTTCTCATGAAGTTATTTTCATAAGGGTCATGTCCGAGCGATGTGACCCTTTGTTTAAAAAAAAACAAGATTCTAAGGAGAATAATAAGATGACTTATCCTGTTATAAAAGCTTCCGGCTATGTCTTGGTGCATACTCCGGATATCCTAAAAACTCAAGGCTCTACTCAGGTCAGCCTGCGCCAGAAAGATGCTGAAAGCGCTTATCTGAAAAATATCGATCAGAGCTTGCGAACTTTTTCTGAAGTGGTGGCTTATGGCCCCAATCAATGTTATATCGGCAATATCGAGCCAGATACTTTGGCCGAAATGCCCAAGCCTTGGTACAAACCAGAAAATCTGGCTGCAGAAGAACGCTTCGGCAAATTTGGCGAAATTATGCCGCAAGATGAATTTTATGTATTGCTGCAGCACTCTGATTCATTTGGCTTGGTGCAGCTCTCGCAAGAATTTCTAGATTCCATGAGCGCTAAAGTGCAAGCTCATCCTATCCTCAGCAAATTGCAGATCAATCTGAAAAAAGGCATAGACTCCGCTGCTATCGAGGCGATGGTAAACGAGCACACAGCAGAAGGATTGTATCAAGATAATAAATTGATCGGCTGTGTGAAACAAGCTCATGCTTCCGATGAAAATCTCAGTGCGCATTTTATGCTGGAAAACTTGGTGGTAAAAGCTAGTGGCGTCTTGACATTGCTAAATATGGCCGAGAAACATCAGCTGGATATGAAAGATGTAGATTATATTATCGAGTGTTCGGAAGAAGCTTGTGGTGATCTGAACCAGCGGGGTGGAGGTAATTTTGCCAAAGCTGTGGGCGAGATCTGTGGCTGTGATAATGCTACCGGCTCGGACGTGCGTTCTTTCTGTGCTGCTCCGGCGCATTCCATGGTTTATGCAGCTTCTCTGGTAAAATCCGGGATCTACAAAAATGTGGTAGTGGTGGCTGGTGGCGCTGTGGCCAAGCTGGGTATGAATGGTCAAGATCATGTAAAAAAAGAGCTGCCGATCTTGGAAGATGTTTTGGGCGGATTTGCTGTACTAGTATCTGAAAATGATGGTGTTAATCCGATTATCAGAACGGACATAGTTGGACGCCACAAAATCGGCACCGGCTCTTCTCCCCAAGCCGTGATGAGCTCCCTCATTGCTGCACCTTTGGAAGAAAATAACCTGAAGATTAGCGATATCGAGAAATTCTCTCCTGAGATGCAAAATCCTGAGATTACAGTTCCGGCCGGAGCTGGCGATGTACCACTATCGAATTTCAAGATGATCGCAGCTTTGGCTGTGAAACGCGGAGAATTGGAGAGAAAAGAGCTGATGAATTTTGTGAAAGAACATGGCATCGTAGGATATGCAGCCACTCAGGGTCACATTCCTTCGGGCGTGCCTTATATCGGACCAGCTCGAGAAGCTATGTTGGCAGGAAAATTGAACAACGCTATGATCATTGGTAAAGGTTCACTCTTCTTGGCGCGGATGACCAATCTGTTTGATGGCGTCTCTTTTGTGATCGAGAAAAATCCCGGCTTGGTAGAAGAAGCTGCCGGCTTTGATGAGGCAAAAGTGAAGAATATGATCGCTGAAGCGATGCGAAAAATGGCTGCCAATTTATCTGAGACAGAATAAGAGGTTTCTTATGTCAAAAAATATAAATCAAAAAGTAGCTGAGATTTTCACCGAAATTGCCGAGGCAATCGAGAGTGGAAGTTTTGGTAAAAAGCGACGGATCGGTTTGACAATTTTGGGCAGCGAGCAACCAGTAACAGAGCTGGTGAAGGGTGCAGAATTGGCAATGAGCCGCTATCAGGATTTGGAAGTAATTTTAATTGGTAGTGCAGAAGATACCCAGCTGACAACTTTACCGGCAGCAGATTTGTCAGAGTGTCATCAAGTGATGGAACAAGCTTTGGCAGATGGAGTGATCGAGGGTTGCGTAACTTTGCATTACA
This sequence comes from Cloacimonadales bacterium (SeqCode), assembly GCA_046482725.1. GTDB lineage: Bacteria > Cloacimonadota > Cloacimonadia > Cloacimonadales > TCS61 > DAOWES01. The sequence continues at coordinate 7,555 of JAWOEN010000011.1, read as the reverse complement.
ATTTCCCCATTGGCGTTTCCACTGTGGGGCGGGTTATTACTCCGGCCTCTGGTCAAGAGATGTTGATAGCAACTACTACCGGCAGCAGTGACACAGATCGGGTCAATGGCATGGTGAAAAACAGCTTGTATGGGGTTGCCGTAGCCAAAGCTTTGGGTCACAAAGATCCTAGTTTGGGAATTCTGAATATTGATGGAGCCAATCCGGTGGGACGCAAATTGAAGCAATTGCAAAAGCAAGGTTATCCGATCAGATTTGCCGAATCTGCCCGAGCAGATGGTGGCATCACCATGCGCGGCAATGATCTGCTGCAAGCTACACCGGATGTGATGGTTTGTGATACATTAACAGGCAACTTGCTGATGAAGATCTTCTCTTCCTATACCACAGGCGGTAGCTATGAAGCCATGGGCTTTGGTTATGGACCCGGGATTGGAGAAGATTACGATTCGATAGTGTCGATTATCAGCCGAGCTAGTGGAGCTCCTGTGATTGCTCAGGCTATTCGTTACAACGCAGATGTGATCAACGGCAAGGTTAGTTCGATCCTAAAATCGGAACTGGCCAAAGCTCGCAAAGCCGGTTTGAAAGAGATACTTGCTCCTGCAGTGGTGGAAGAGAAAAGTGTGAAAACAGCTATCTGTCCCACAGCCAAAATTGTGGGAGAGCAGATTGCCGGTATCGATATCTTAGAGATCGAAGCTGCTAAGGAGAAATTGTGGACAGAAAAGATCTATGCTGAAACCGGCATGGGTTGCACTGGCCCGATTGTGATAGTAGCAGCAGAAGATTTGGAAAAATCACGCCAGATCTTACGTTCTGCCGGCTACATAGAATAAGACGATTTAGGGGGAAGCTAATTAGCTTCCCCGCTTTTCCCAAAAAAGTATTTACATATATAGCTTAGATCCAGATATTCACGACTCGCTAAATTTTAGGAAAAGGAGAGTGCTAATGGCTATCAAAGAAGAGCAATTTCATCGCTATCTGGATATCGCCGGCTCATTTATCATCTCTATTAATAAAGAGCAAATAATCACCTATATCAACCAAAGAGGCGCTGAAATTCTGGGTTATCCCGTTTCTGAAATTATTGGCCAAGATTATTTTGACCTCTGTGTTGATCCCAAATTGCATGAGATCTCTCGTAAAAGATTTTCCAAACTCTTCGAGATAGATTTTATCAAACCCAATAATTTCGAAGGCAAAATTTTTACCGCCAATGGCGAAAATAGAATTATCAATTGGACCAATAGTGCTCTGCGCAATGATGATGGCGAAATCGAAGAGATTATCAGCTCGGGTAACGATATCACTTGGCGCATTCAGATGTTGCGCAAAAGTTTGCAGCGCGAAAGGAAATATCGTACCCTGATCGAAACTACCGACACGGGCTACAGCATCGTAGATGCAGCGGGAAATTTGTTGGAAGCCAATGGCAAATATGTGCAGTTGGCAGGCTATGACAGCCTCAACGCTTTGCGTGGCAAAAATGTATTGCAGATTATCGCTGCCTACAATCGTGAAAAATATAAAAAGAATATTCAAGCTTGCCTCGAGACAAAAAAAGTTATGCATTACGAGATCGATATTATCACGCCGCAAAAGCAGATTATTCCCATTCAGATGAGCTCCAAAGCTATCAGTAAGCGTGGTAGTATCAGCATCATGACCCTCTGCCGCGATATCACTCAGCAGCGCCAGATAGAAGCCCAGACCAAGTTGCACGAGCAGCAATTGATCCAAGCTGATAAGATGGCCTCACTGGGAATTCTGGTTTCCGGCGTGGCGCATGAGATCAACAATCCCAATAATTTTGTGATGCTGAACATTCCCATTTTGCAGACCATGTGGAAAAGTATAGAACCGATTTTGGATCAATATCAGGCTGAAAATGGCGATTTTTTGATTAGTAAGCGGTTAAAATATTCTCAGGTCAAATCTACGATTCCTGAGCTTCTGCAAGGTATCTATGATGGTTCGACCAGGATCAAGAATATTGTTCAGGAACTAAAGGATTACGCGCGATTGGAAGATAATGGTAATATGGAAATTGTCTCGATCAACGAAGTGATCGAGACTGCCATAGTCCTGACATCCAATCTTATCAAGCAGACAACATATAGTTTTCAGAAAGATTTGCAGCCCAATATCCCACCGATCATGGGCAATTTTCAGAAATTGGAACAGGTGATGATTAATCTTTTGGAAAACAGTTGTCAAGCTATCACAGATAAGGCAAAGAAGCTTTCGATCAGCAGTCATTATGAGGCAGAGAGCCAGAGTGTTGTTTGCACAATCAGCGACGAGGGTGAAGGCATGAGCGCCGAAACTCAGGAAAAGATCTTCGATCCATTTTTTACCACCAAGCGAACCAAAGGCGGAACCGGCCTCGGTTTGTCAGTGTCATCCAAGATCATCAAGCATCATCATGGTGAGATCAGTTACAGTTCAAAATTGCAAAAAGGCACTACTGTAACCATCAAAATCCCTCGATATCAGAGAGAGAAGCAAGGAGACGAAAATGAGAGATGAACAGGAAAAACCTCAATCGATTTTATTGGTAGATGATGAGATTCATCTGCTCAATAGCTATAGCATTACCTTAAATGAAGCGGGATATGACAATGTATTGCTCTGTGCGGATTCACGGGAAGTAATGCAGATTATTGCTCAAAACAATGTGGAGTTGGTGCTTTTGGATCTGACCATGCCTCATCTGGCCGGAACCGAGATTTTGCAGCAGATTCATGCAGATTATCCTCAGATCGCAGTGACTATTATCACCGGAAACAACGATGTGGAAACTGCAGTGGAATGCATGAAGCGGGGCGCCTTCGATTACCTGCTGAAGCCGATCGAGCCCAACCGCTTGATCAATGGAGTACGCCGAGCCAAGCAGATGCTGGATCTGCAGCGGGAAAACAGTGTCTTGCGTAGTGGCATGCTGAAAAAAGAACTGCATCATCCTCAGGCTTTTCAAAATATTATTACACAAAATCAGCAGATGCAAGCGATCTTCCAATATATGGAAGCGATCAGTAAAAGCAGCGAACCTGTCTTGATCACCGGTGAAACCGGAGTGGGCAAAGAGCTGATCGCCAAAGCGTTCTATCAACTATCTGGTTTAGCGGGAGATTTTATCACTGTCAATGTGGCAGGCTTGGATGATCAGATGTTTACCGACACTTTGTATGGGCATACCAAAGGCGCTTTTACCGATGCGGTGCGCGCCCGCAGTGGCCTGATAGAAAAAGCCAACGACGGCCTGCTCTTTCTGGATGAAATCGGCGATCTTAGTCTGGCCTCGCAGGTAAAATTATTGCGTCTGCTACAAGAGATGGAATACTATCCATTGGGTAGTGATAATCCGCGCTATACCAATGCCCGTATCGTGCTGGCTACTAACAAAGATTTGTATCAACAGCAAGAATCAGGCAATTTCCGCAAAGACCTTTATTACCGGCTTAATGTGCATAATATCAATATCCCCAGCCTCAGTGAACGAATCGATGATCTACCGCTCTTGATTGAACATTTTTTGGAAGAGGCTGCTGAGCAGATGTACAAGCCCAAGCCAACTGCGCCTTATGAATTGCTTACTCTGCTTTCCGGCTATCATTTCCCCGGCAATATTCGCGAGTTGCGCGCTTTGCTCTTTGATGCTGTAGCTGCTCATAAAAGTGGAGTGATGTCTTTGGAAAATGTTATTCAAAATCTGGAAAAGAGCAATTATCTGAAATCTCCTCAAGCCGAGCAGAAAGCAGATGTCGATAGTGGATTGATGAGATTTTCCGCTGTTTTGCCGACTTTGAAAGAGAGCCAGAAGCTCTTGATCAAAGAGGCGATGAAACGCACCGATGGGAACCAAAGCATTGCTGCCAGGCTTTTGGGCATAACCCGCCAAGCCCTCAACAAGCGCTTGAAATCTATCGATCTCTGATCAAAAATCATTGAAAAAATAGTGAAAAGCCTCAGGCTGCCGTTGGGCAAACTGAGGCTTTTATTTTGGTTATCTACTGCCAGGTTTTGCTGCTTAGAAATAGTAGCCAAGATTTATATTGAGGCGATTTTCCCAATCAACATCTTCAGTACCGGCAGCCAGAGAGTTATTCCAGTTACCTCCGATCCAAGGCTGATTTTGTCCCATAATATAATCTAGGTAGATATAAACAGCGCCGGCTGAAATCATGCAACCTGTAGTGTTCATCTTACTATCGGCAAAGCTAGCTTCAGCTTTCTGCATCAGAGAATAATCGTTGTAGAAAGTAAAGGCAGATATCGGTCCCAGCTTTACCGGTACTTTGTAGCTAATTGCTGCTGAGAGCAGATTTGCTTCGGCTGCCACCTGATAAGGCCAAGCATAAGAACCCATATAAACCACACTCGCATCAGCTCCACCATTTTCAGGATCATAATTGTATGCACTGTACTGAGCTTTCAGGTTCAGGTTGTTCCAGTTGGCGATTAGATGCCCTGCCCAAGCCACATGAGAGCCCATCTCTTCAGTCACGCTATTGTAGATGCCGCCATATTGCAGCGAGCCACCGAGCTCTAGCAGATCGTTGCTATAAGCTGCCCGCAGATTGAACTGATTGATCTCTTCATTGGCCATAGCTGCATCTGCTCCATCATAATTATTTACCAGATCCAAACTGTAGCGCTGATTATTGGCGCCGGGTACTTCCATGTTTTTGAAAAATGCTGCTTGCAGATTTATACTTCCCAATTGATGAGATAGCTTGAGGCCGGCATCATAATCATCTTCCAAGCCTACATAATAGGGCAGACCAAAAAAGAAATTGTTGGTGGCATATGGTAAAATGCCGAAAGGAACTTGGGTAACGCCCAGCTCTAGGTCGGTTTGATTGGGCAGAGTATAGCTAAAATATCCACTTTTGAGAAAGCTATAATTTCCAATATTACTATCTACATAAAAGCGATATTCGGCATTGAGTCCAATTCCGCCTTTTTCACCTGAAACATTGAGCCGAAAAGTATCAAAGGCAAAAGTACCGCCTTTGTTTTGATCTGCCTCATCCCAACTTTTGAGAAAATAGGAATAGCGCAAAGCTCCACCTATGGTAAAATCTGAGGCAAAAAGCGAACTGACTGCCACTAAGAGCAATAAAATTGTAATTTTTTTCATAACAAAATCTCCTTTTTTATTGATGTATAATACATTTCCTATTCCAGTCATCAATTTTTAGTTATTAGGAAATCTATAATAACTTGCTAATAAAGCAGTTAGACTGCTGAAAGATATTTCAGTATGAAGATACAAAGAGCAACATAAATTGACGGTGCTAGGACTAGCTGCGAGAAATGCTCTATAGAAGAGGCAGTTAGGGCTCAGCAAAAAATAGAGTAGCAGCAAAGAAAGTTGCGGGGGGATAGGCAGTAAATAGAGAAAGATTATTGTGTGGAAAAATGTCATTCTGCCAAGTGACAGATTGTAGTAAAATTATGTGACATTTTGCCGCAGAAATGTTCTCTAATCTTCTTGACAAACACTCGCTCAGCAGAGAGTTATACTTTGCGATAGAGCAAAGAAGAGAAAGAAAATAAATGCTGATTTGAGAGTTAAAATTAAAGGAGAAATGATGAGACAGAAAATTTTTTGTATTTTACTATTTTTACCCATGTTATTAGGCGCAACTGTGATTCCCGGGGGCGAGGTTAGCGGAACTTGGAACGCAGCCGGAAGTCCCTATTATGTAGATGGAGATCTATTGGTAGCAGCTGGTGAGCAATTGATTATCGAGCCCGGAGTAGAGGTGATTTTCAATGATTATTATCAGATTTCGGTTGAGGGAGAAATTTCAGCGATCGGCAGTGCTGAGGCTATGATTAGTTTCACACCCTTGGAAGCAGACACAGGTTGGAATGGATTCTCATATATCGATGGCAATGAGCTCGAGGCAGAAATAAGTGAATTTGTCTATTGTGAATTTAGCGGAACTTTTGCTTTGGGAGAAGAGGAAGCAGAACAAAATGGTGGTGCTTTTTATCTAAATAATAGTAGCAATCTCTTTTTCTCAAATTGCCTATTCAACCAAAACTACGCTGAGTGGGATGGGGGAGCGATTTTTGCCAAAGCTGGCTCGGATATCATTTTGGATAATTGCTCTTTTATTGGCAATTCCAGCTATTTTTATGGTGGCGGAATGATCGCCTACAACTCTGCTCCGATCTTATCAAATTGTACTTTCAAGCAAAATAGTTCCAATGTATTTGCCGCAGGTTTTAGCGCTTGGGAAGGTTCCAATCCGGAGCTTTATAATTGCGCTTTTATCTCCAATGAAGCAGGCGCTTGCGTAGCCACATATTTTGTCAATTCTACTGTGATCTTAGCCAATGTCATGTTCAGTGGAAATATTGCCGATACTGGATTGGGTGGCGCCATCGCTATGACTGGTGGCAGCATCGAAGCTACAAATCTTACTATTGTAGATAATGAATCTCCTACCGGTGGCGGAGCAATCTGGGTCAATGGTGGCAGCATCAATCTCTATAATTCGATATTATGGGATAACCTGCCCTTCAATGTATCGGTTTCCAGCGGTACATTTACCTCAGCGCATTGCAATACCAGCGATGGTATCGAAGGTGAGAATAATATTTCCCAAGATCCACTTTTTGTCGAAGCTGCTGCTGCCGATTTTAGATTACTGTCAGGTTCACCCAGCATAGATAGCGGCTCTGCCGATTTGGTAAGTTTTGACTTACCAGAATTCGATCTGGATGGCAATCTGCGCTTGATCGATGGTAATGAGGATGGGACAATTGTCCTTGATATGGGCGCTTATGAATTCAATCCTGAGACAGTCAGTTATGGATATTTGGCAGGCACGATTAGCGACCTCAATGGTAACGGCTTGGCTGATGCCCAGATTCTGGTGGGAGAGTATTCTACCAGCAGCGATGAACAAGGGCAGTATCAACTGGAATTGCCGACTGGCGCCTATAATGTAGCTTGTGCTTTGGAAGGTTATCAAATTCCTGCAGAACAAGAAGTTACAATTATAGCAGAGGAAACTGAGACAGTTGATTTTGTCTTGGAACCACTCGCTTTTAGCGATGAGAACGAATTAAGCAATGAAATGATATTATCAAATTATCCCAATCCTTTCAATCCGGAGACAACGATTTTTTATGATATTCCCAGCAATCAGAATGCCCAGCTGAAGATATTCGACGCTAAAGGTCGAGTGGTGGCTGAGTATAGAGATCTACCAGGTGGCAGAGGCAGTCTGATTTGGCAAGGTCAAGATCAACAAAAGCAAGCAGTTGCCAGCGGCATCTATTTTTATCAGCTGGAAAGCGCTGAACAAAAAATTATCCGCAAAATGCTATTGCTGAAATAGACAATAGATAGAAGACAAAAAAAACCGGCTGCAAAAAACAGCCGGTTTTTTTGTGATGATCTTTTGCTCACATCTACCTAATCCCAGCGCGAATCTGTTGCCAGTTTGTGAAGCTGAATGTTGGGTGATTGGCGGAATCAAAGCGTTTTTGTTGCAGATTTTGGATGCGATCCAGCAGCTGCTCTTGG
>JAWOEN010000214.1:0-5613 GCA_046482725.1 Cloacimonadales bacterium (SeqCode) | reverse complement strand
CAATTGGCAAATCTTGCCCCAAACCAGATTGCCAAATTTTGAATTTAACCAATTAGCTCTTAACCTCAGATTTTCTGCCAAACGCCAGCTGGGTGTATTCCCCGAGCAGATGCCAAATTGGCAATGGCTGCAAAATTATCTGGCTGATCTCAGTTCGCCCCTAGAAATTTTCAATGGGTTTGCCTATACCGGCGCGGCCTCGATCGCTGCTGCCAGCCAAAATCTGCAGCACCAAGTCACTCACCTCGATGCGGCAAAATCCAGCCTCAATTGGGCCAAAGCAAATTTCCAATTATCACTGCCGCAAAATGATAATATTCGTTGGATCAGTGATGATATCCTCACCTTTCTGCAGCGCGAAAAAAAACGCCACCACCTCTATGATGGCTTTATCTTGGATCCTCCCGCTTTTGGCAGAGCTGGCAAAACTACCTGGAAGATCGAACGGGATCTACCAAAATTATTGAAAATCAGCAGCGAGCTGCTCAGCTCCAATCCGCGCTTTATCATTCTCAGTTGCCATCACCCCCATTTGCAAGCAGCTGACCTGGCCAAAATGCTGAAAAAAATGGGCAACCTGCCACCGGGCCAGCTGGAAGAATTCCCCCTTACGATCAAAGCGCAGCACGGTAATGACCTGCCGGCTGGCGCTTGCGTACGCTGGAGCAGATAGCAAAATTTGCACCTGCTGATTTTCAGCATTTTTTTTTCATAAACTATTTGACTTCATTTTGCTCGAGAATAGTTCGGCATATATGTACTGGAAAAGGAGTTGTTATGCAAGAAGTTAAAAAGATTTCAGAGATTATTGATCCGCGTTTTATCATCAAGCTCAAATCTGAGACGAAGAAGGCAGCTTTGGAAGAGCTGATCGAATTGATCGGAGAAAACGAGCTGATCACAGATCGCAAAAGATTTGGCAAAGAGATATTCAAGCGCGAGAAATTGATGAGTACGGGAATTGGCTTGGAGATAGCGGTTCCGCATGTCAGACACAAATCTATCAAAGATTTTGTAATGGCACTCGGCGTCAAAACTGAAGGAATCGAATATGATTCTATCGACGATAAACCGGTGAAATTGATCTTCATGATCGGCGCCTCCGATACCCAAGATAAACAATATATCAAATTACTTTCTCGCTTGGTACTGCGCCTGAAAAATCCCGATTTTATCCAAAAAGTCCTAGCCGCCAATGATTCTGCTGAAATCTATCAGATAATCAAAAATTCAAAATAGCGATGGAAGATCAATATTTACTACTATTTTTGGGCGGCTCGATTCTCTGCTCACTGCTCTTGGCGCAGGGTGCCACCCTACTAAAATCCCCGCTGATTGTGGGCTATATTTTGGCTGGCGCTCTGATTGGCCCGGCAGTTTTGGATCTGGTTTCGAAGCAACAAATTGCCTCGATGAGCATCATCAATACGATCACACTGAGTTTTTTGGGATTCGGCATCGGCGGCGAATTGCGCTGGAGCGAGCTAAAGAAACTGGGCAAATCGATAATCCTGATCGTCTTCATGGAGGCAACCGCCACTTTTTTGATCGTGGGTCTGGTCAGCGGATTGATCTTGCAGAGCTTGCCGATGGGTCTGATCTACGGAGCTTTGGCCTCTGCCACAGCCCCGGCCGGAACTGTCGATGTGATCCGCCAATACAAAGCCAAAGGCAACCTCACCACAACTCTTTATGCGGTGATGGGATTGGATGATATCTATGCCCTCTTCATCTTCACCATCTCTATTCCCTTGGCGATTATTTTATTGGGTGGCTCGGGCCCTGAAAGCTCGATCCCGATCGCACTGCTGCATGCCGGCAAAGAGATCTTGTTCTCGCTGGGAATCGGCGTCAGCATCGGTTTTTTACTGGTGAAAATCGCCTCGAAAATCCATGATAAAGTCTCGATGCTACTGCTTACTCTCGGCATTATTCTCTTTAGCTGCGGCATCTCGGAATTATTGGAGATCTCTCCCATCCTACTTAGTATGGCTGCCGGAATCGTTGCCGTGAATAATAATAAACTTACCGCCGGCAAAATCTTTAGTGCTTTGGGCGAATGGTCGCCCCCGATCTATGTCTGGTTTTTTGTCCTGATCGGCACCAGATTAGATTTTTTACTGATCTCGCGCTATGCCCTTTTGGTGGTGGTCTATATTTTGGCCAGATCTCTGGGAAAATGGAGCGGTGCTTTTGCCGGTGCCAAGCTATCCCATGCGCCTGCTGCCACTGTAAAATATCTGGGCTTTACTCTGCTCTCCCAAGCCGGAGTCGCGATTGGCTTGGCCTTGGCAGCTGCAGCCGCACTGGAAAAAATCGGCCGGCATGAAACTGCCCTGCAGGTAATGGGCGTGATGACAGCTACCACCTTCATCATTATGTTGATCGGGCCTGTTTTGGCCAAGATAGCTCTGCAAAAAGCAGGAGAAACCAATGTCTAAGCAAATAGCTAATTATAGGAGAAAATCTGATGTATATGATCTTACAATTAAATAAAGAAAATTATCTGGATGACGTGATAATGGCGCTGACCGAAGCTGGGATCGAAGACACTGTGGTGCTGAGCGGTGAAAGCTTGGGACACAAATTAGTCTTTGATAATCCCCTCTTTGCCGGTTTTCGTAAATCTCTCGGCAGCGAGAAAGGATATGCCAATCTCATCTTTGCGCCCGCCTCCGAAGAGCAGATAGATTTTATGCTGGAAGAACTAAAAAATGCCAATATCGATTTTATCCAGTCAGAGCTGGGAAAAATCATCCTGCTACCGGTAGCAAAAATATATTGATTTTTTCCAAAACAGATAGCCGCTTTGCTGCCTTGCGAGAAAGCTATCCCAGCTTATTTTGGGAAGTAGGAAGCTAAAAATTGATAGGAAATTTCCCTTGCCTTATTTCCGCCTACTCTCGTTTTTGAGTTTAAGAAAATAATATCATAAGAAAAAGAATATTTGGAGGATTTCATGAAATTAGTAGAATGTGTTCCCAATTTTAGTGAAGGTCGAGATCAGAAGATCTTGGATGCCATCGCTGACGAAATCAGAGCTATCAAAGGCGCCACCCTGCTGGATGTGGATCCCGGCGCTGATACAAACCGTACAGTATTCACCATTGTCGGTGCTCCCCAGCCGGTAGCAGAAGCTGCTTTCCAAGCTGTGAAAAAAGCCAGCCAATTGATCGATATGAGCAAGCACAGTGGAGCTCATCCTCGCATGGGCGCTTGCGATGTTTGCCCTTTTATCCCAGTGGCCAATATGACAATGCAAGAAGCAGTAGAGCTCTCCAAAGAGGTGGGCCAGAGAATCGGCGAAGAACTGCAAATCCCCGTTTATCTCTATGAAAATTCGGCGCGCAAACCGGAATGGGCCAACCTGGCAACTGTCAGAAAAGGCGAGTATGAAGCACTGCCCCGCAAAATGGAAGATGCGGAATGGAAACCAGATTTTGGACCTCAAAAATTTAATGCCAAAAGCGGAGCTACTGCAGTTTCGGCTCGCGAATTTCTCATCGCCTATAATATCAACCTCAATACCCGCGATAAGAAAAAAGCTCACGATATCGCCCTCAGCATTCGCGAAGCTGGACGCTATGCCCGTGATAGTAAAGGCAAGATCAAACGTGACGCTGATGGCAAAAAACTGCGTCAACCCGGACTCTTTTCCAATTGCAAAGCTATCGGCTGGTATATCGACGAATACAAGCGCGCTCAGATCAGCATGAACCTGACAAATTATAAAATCACCTCTCCCCACGAAGTTCTGGATAAAGTGCGCGAACTAGCTTGGGAAAAAGGCATTCAGGTGACCGGCAGCGAGCTGGTAGGCTTGTTGCCCAAAGCTGCAATTTTGCAATCAGGCAAATACTACCTGCAAAAAATGGGCGAAAGCGCCGGCTTACCGGAGAAGATGATTATCGAAACAGCTGTGCAATCGATGGGCTTGGATGAACTGGCTCCTTTTAAGCTGAAAGATAAAATTATCGAGTACGCTATAGATCCTGCTGATAAGCTGGTAAATATGACTCTTACCGAGTTTTGTGATGAACTCTCTACAGATTCACCTGCTCCCGGCGGCGGTAGCGTAGCAGCGCTTTCTGCTGCGATGAGCGGTGCCCTGACTGCTATGGTGGCCAACCTGACCGATGGCAAAAAAGGCTATGAAGCTGTTTGGGCTGAAGCCAAAGAATTGGCAGAAGCGGCTCAAGAAGTCAAAGAAAACGCTCTCAACGCGATCGATGCCGATACACAAGCATTTTATGAGATGATGGATGCGATGCGCCTGCCCAAGAAAAGCGATGAAGAAAAAGCGCTGCGCTCGGAAGCGATCCAAAATGCTACTAAAAACGCTATCCTGATTCCGCTGCAAACTTTGGAAATTGCTCAAGACGCTGTCTCGCTCTCAGAAAAAATCAGCAAAATCGGCAATAGCAACGCTTTATCCGATGCTGCTGTCGGCGCTATCAACGCCAACGCTGCTGCCAAAGCTGCTTATCTAAATATCAAAATTAATATGGCAGCAATCGAAGATAAGGCTTGGATCACTGAGATCATGCAAAAAGCTGATAGCTTGGCAAAAAATATCGATGCTATTGCCCTGCAAGTAGAAAAAGCTGTTTGCGATAAATTGTAATTCACTCGCGAAACATATATAGCCAAAGCCCGCCTTTTGAGTTTTCAAAATGCGGGCTTTTTGGGTCAGAACAATTCAGCAATTTCCTATTAGAGTTTAGAGTTCAGAGTTTAGAATTTAGATTTGAGAGTTCAGAAATAAGAAGAATAGAGCGCTGTGACACGGGATGGATTTTCACTGGTTGTTTACACTTTTCGGATAATTATTAAACTGTTGAAGCGGTTATATCTTGTTTTTTGCTCGACACCAGATTTTAGCTTGGTGCTTGCTGTGAGAAGTTAATCGTTTAGAGAATGAGTCATCCCAGTGAAATAGACCTCGTATTTCACGGGATAAATACAAGCGTGCTCTGTAGTTGTGCAGGCCGGTACGCCTTAACAAGAAATCTGCAAGAAAAACGGCGCATAAAATCTCGCTATCGAATTCTTGACCCGTATATTTATATGGGATATCCACATTTACCCGCCTATATTTGTGCCTTATGGCACAAATATAGGCGGGTAAACCTTTAGCAAGAAATAGAGATCATCATTGAGTTAGTTACTTTTCTTTTTCAGCTGTTTTTTCTTATACTTTTTAAGTATATACTTTGCATTTTGATTTAATCTAACGGATGTTTTTTTTTCCATATATTCCAGAACTTCTTGATAGTCATGGTATGAATCAATTATAATAATACTTCCATTTTTAAGTTTAAACAATAAACTACCACCAAACAACGAAAACCATCTTGGTGCGAATGATATATTTGAACTAAAATCACACCATTTATGTAGATTACTTGTTTCAATTATTGTTTTACCTGCAAAAGAAATTTTAGAATGAGCAGTTAAACCATTTATGTGAATGTCTAGCCAGATATCTAAAAATAAGTGAAAGATTATTCCTAATGTAATAAATACGAATTGCATTATTGATTCAACTGTAAGCAATTCTTTTGTACCAAATCGAATAAATTTATCAATTAGTATAAAAACAGTAATCACGAT
>JAWOEN010000098.1:0-12910 GCA_046482725.1 Cloacimonadales bacterium (SeqCode) | reverse complement strand
CCTGATTTTTTCTTGGAAATGGTAGTTTTCATGCCAGCATGCCTTTCTTCGCAGATTTTTTACCGGATCCAGCCCGGATGTACCGGCTGCCGGTAAATACGCTCTGGATGAAGAGATCAACAAGAGTCTTTTAGTAAATCTATTTGAAGCTTGTTTGATCGAAGCAGTGCGCAAAGGCGCCAGTGATATTCACATCATTCCTTACCAAAAATCTAACGTTGACTTTTTCTTTAGAATCGATGGCCAACTGACCAAATGGTATCGGCAGGAAAATACCTCGCCCGAGGCGATCGCGGCTGTGGTGAAAGATCGGGCTGAAGGCGTGGATAGATTTGAGCGCGCCACGGCCCAAGACGGTTTTGCCCAGCGTGTGATCGACAACCATCTGATCCGCTTTCGTATCTCCATTTTGCCGATCACTTCTTCCGAATTTACCAGAAATTTTGAGAGTATCGTGATCAGAACCATCGACGATCGTAATGTAATAACTAACTTGAAAAAATTGGGTTTTCAAGAGAAAGCGGAGGAAGATTTTTTCCGCTCGATCAATAAATCCAAAGGCATCGTGATGGTAACCGGACCCACAGGTAGTGGTAAGAGTACCACCTTGATGGCTGCGCTCTACAATGTGATCGATCCCAGTAAATGTGTGCTGACTGTGGAAGATCCGGTTGAGTATTCTATCAAAGGCGCTCGCCAGCTAAAAATCAGCAATCGCATGAGCTTTGATCAAGCCATCCGCTCTATTTTGCGGCATGACCCCGATATTGTGATGGTGGGTGAGATTCGTGATAAAGTAACAGCTGAAACTGCTGTGAAACTGGCCAATACTGGTCACCTCACATTTTCTACCTTGCACACAAATGACGCACCCAGTGCTATCTCCCGTCTTTATAAAATGGGAGTGGAACCCTTCTTGCTCGCTTATACCATAAATATCATTGTGGCTCAGCGTTTGATCCGCCGCCTCTGCCCCGAATGCAAACAGCCCTTGGAAAAATCTTGGCACAAAGCTGCTCTACGCTTGGGCTTGACCCAAGAAGAGCTGGATTCCGGCCAAATTTATCAGGCTGGTCCCGGCTGCAAAAAATGTAATCACGGCTACAAAGGTCGCGCCAATATTTGCGAAGCACTCTATTTTAGTCCGGAAATTCGCAAGGCAATTGCCAATTCCGGAGATGATATTGACGAAGATAAAATCCGGGAACGCGGAAGGACAAGGCATGCTTTCGCTTTTGGATTCCGGTTTGGATAGAATAAAAAGTGGCATGACCACGATCGAAGAGATCGAATACGCTACTTCGGAGGATTAAGCTATGGGAACAGGACAAATGCTTCTGGTAATGCTGGCGGTAATACTATTTTCCACCATCCTCATCTCGATGTATTCCAATATTGACGGCCAAGCTCGCGTCATCGAAAGAACCGTCACCATGCTGCAAGGCCAAAAAATTGCCGACCGTTTTTTCCAAAAAATAGAAACCGAGCTGATCGGCGAGGTACGCACTTTTGCTCAGATCAACTCCGATTATTCCAGTTTCACTACTACCGTCACAGTGCATGGCAATACTTTCAACGTCACCTGCGAGCGCGCTGAATATTGCGATCAAAATGGCAATACGCCTGTTACCGACACTGATTTCCAATTGATAGAATTTAGCATGTGGACTATCAACAGTTATCAGGACTCTGTTGTAGTGGGCACTCCCGCTGATCCTCTGCAAAAAGTTTTTGCCGATATGGAGCTTTAGCATGATAGCCTTACTTGATGCTCTGGGCGCAACTGTAGTCGGTGCTATGTTCATGCTGACCATCCTCACTTCCACCTTCAATATCCAGGCGATGAGCGCCAATTATCAGCGCAAAATCCAATTGGTCGATCAAACAGAAAGAATCACTTCAATTTTAGATTATTATTACCTCTCTGCCGCCGGAGCCGGCCTTACCAATACAGCAGCCGTGATTAGCGAAGCCACTGCTACCAGCCTGGTCTTTCGTGGCGAGCTGGATGGTACAATGAGTACAATTGCTTTGCAAAGAGATGCTTTTGATACAGATAAAGAAGCGTATCCCCTGGTGGTGAGAGTGGATGGCACGATCAATTATGGTCCATTTTGGGTAACAAACTCTAACGATGGCACCTTAGCTGGCATGAATATTGCATACTTTGATGAAAACGAAAGTGCAATTACTTATTCTGATTTAGGCAACCAAGTTCATCGGAACCGGATTCGGATGGTCAGAGTAGAATTGGAACTATTTTATGAAACATACAGACGTGATTTGCGCGCCATAGATCTAAAGCATCAAATCACTTTTTGGAAATATTTTACCAATCTATATCTATAGATTATTCAAGGAGGAAAAATGGGTAGAACTCTATTACTGACAGTGATAATGGTTACTGTAATCTTTGCCGGTTTGGCGATCTCATTATTGCAAAGGAGCAATACTCTGCCTGATATGGCTACCAGAAATTTAGATACGATAGCGCTGAAAAACACAGGTGCTTTTGCCCTGAATTATGCTATCAAACAATTACAAACTAATAGCACCTTAAAAAACAGCATCACCCAGCATCACAATCATTATGCACTTACCTACAATAATTTTGATCTGCAAGATACGAGGATAGATTCTCTAAAATTTGCCTATTATAATAGTGACAAAGATTCACTGCAGATTTTGGCGGTGGTCAGTAAAATGGTAGATGGCAGTAGGAAGTATCGCACCAGTGAGGCCAGAATAGGTTTAGGCGCCGGCGCTCACCCGGACCAAGTGGCAGGTTGGAACCTGGATGAAGGTAGTGGCGATATAGCCAACGAATATCATAATGGTAGCTATAGCGGGACATTGCAAAATTTTAACAACCCCGATAATGCTTGGGTAGCTGGTAAATGGGGTAATGCCCTCAATTTTGACGGTAGCAACGATTATGTGGAATTAGCCGAGGAAGTGGTAGATTCCTGGGATGAGAAATTCACGGCTGCCAGCTGGGTAAAACTGGATAATAGCTTTGTGGATTGGGGCACAATTATGTCCGAGCAAAAAACCAATGCACACAAGACAGTGGTTTGGGCAGTTACCTCGCGTTTGATTGATATTACCTTTTTTGGCTTTACTCTATATTCGGAAGTTAAATATACTTTTACGATAAATACCAAAGGCAATCCCAATATTTCTTCAGTTTCGATATCTCAGACCGGAAACGAAACCGAGATCTACGATTGGCATTTTATTGTGGCTACTTACGATGGTACTTATTCCAAGAAAAATGCCCGAATTGAATTGCAAATGATAGATGAAAATTTATCAAATTCAGCAATTATTAGACAAATCCAATATCACTCTTCCAATAATAACCCGCATGAAATGACGATTGGCGGCATTCAGACCAATAGACCTTGGAGCGGCTTCTTTGATATGTTCAGAGCTGTGGATGGTACTATCGATGAGGTGAATTTTTTCAACGAAGTACTTTCGGCTGAAGATATTGATGCTCTCTTTGTCAACAATGCTTTTGCCTCTGATCAGATAATTTACTGGAGACAGTAATGCTGCGTTTTTTTCCCAAGAACCCCCGATTCTTTACCCTAATATTTTGCTTAGCTCTTTGCAAAATGGTTTGGTGAGAGGTATAAAATGGGAAGAACTCTACTGCTGACAGTCATCATGATAACAGTGATTTTTGGCGGAATTGCCATCATGCTCTTCCAACGCACAAATGAGCTTCCACAAATGGCTAGCAGAAATTTGTATGAGATCAGTCTGCGCAATACCGGTGCTTATGCTCTCAACTATGGAATTCGTCTTCTGCAAAATGACTCTACTTTGCGGGATAATCTGCCTACCTTACCCAACTATTATGATCTCTCTTTCACCAATTTTGAGCTAGAAGATGCCAGAATTGATAGTTTGAAATTTGCCCTTTTTGATAGTGATCAGGATTCCTTACAGGTTTTGGCTGTGGTCAGCAAACTAATCGATGGCACCAGAAAATATCGCCGCAGTGAAGCTCGGCTGGGAGTCAGCATCGGCGCTCATCCCGATCAAGTCGGGGGCTGGAGCTTGGACGAAAATTACGGTAATCAAGCTTACGACTCAGTTGGCAATTACACCGGAAACCTGAAAAATTTTTCCGATCCTGATAATGCTTGGGTTGAAGGCAAATGGAACAACGCCCTCAGCTTTGATGGTGTAGATGATTATATAAGCCTACCCAAAGAAGTGGTAGAATCTTGGGCTGGCAAATTTACCGTAGCCAGCTGGTTCAAATTGGATCCCACTGCCGAGGGCTGGGGCATCGTGATTTCCGAACAGAAATTGAACGCTCCCAACACGATGGTTTGGGCTGTTGCCAGCAATCTGGAATATCTTTCGCTTCCTGATGGTACGAGCTATGCCCAGGTTACCTTTACCTTTTTCATCAATACTATCGGTAACCCCAATATAAATTCCGTTTCGATTACCAAAACAGAATATCAGATGGATCCTTTCGACTGGCATTTTATTATGGCATCCTACGACGATACCACTTTGGGAAATCGAGCAACAATAAAAATACAGATTGTAGATGAAAACTTTTCTAGCGTTACAGATTCTGATCTGATCAAAAAGATCCAGTTTCATGCTGATGAGAATGCGCCTAACATCATGACTATTGGTGGCTTACCAACCGATGACCCGTGGGGCAGCAGCGTATTTCCGGGAGATTTTAACGCTATCGAAGGCAGTATTGATGAAGTATATTTCTTCAATGAAATTATCTCAGATGAAGATTTTTTTTCGCTTTATCTGAATAATGGTTTTGGAGAAGATCAGATAATTTATTGGAAACAGTAAAACCAGAAAGGAGATTTTTTGATGTTAGATGAAAGCAGCAAGCAAAACTTACAAGAAGACATTTCGCAAGAAAATGCTCTGAATCAAACAGAGAATACCGAGCTGGCAGCTTACCGGGAAGTGGTACAAAAAGCAGCCAAATTGGCAAACATAGATCATGATATCAATAATCCGCTGACGATTATTTCACTTTCGATCAGTAGAATAACAATGGCCGGGAAAAAGCATAATGATGAGAAACTTATCAAATATGCCAAACAGATGGAGAAAGCACTAGCCAATATCCATGATATTTTGCAACAGGTAGATAGTTTAAAAAATCTTCCCCTAATCAAACAACAAAGAAGGATAGATAATGAAAAAGCAAATACTAATAGCTGATGATGAGCAGATGATCAGGGAATTGTGCAGCGACTTACTGGAAGAAGAAGGCTATGAAGTAACTGAAGCAGTAGATGGCATTGATGCCTTAAAAAAAATGGAAACAGAGATTTTCGATCTCTATCTGATCGATATGGCCATGCCGCGGCTGAGCGGAATGGAATTGATGCGCGAGATAAAGCGCAAGCAACCTTTGGCTGTGGTGGTGATCCTGACCGGATATTCCAGCGTCGATGGCGCTGTGAAAGCTGTGCAGGCCGGTGCTTTCCAATATCTTTCCAAACCCCTAAATAGTGAACACTTTTTTTCAGTAATCAATGACGCGATCGATTATTCGGATAATATCAATGGCTCTCTGCAAAAAGCTTTTGATCCGGGCAGTAACCATGTTTCCAAAGGCGAACCTATTTTACTGCACGGTTTGGCTGTCGACGATAAGCACGACTTTTTGGCGTTGGGTCGCATCAGAAAATATGAGATCGGAGATAAGATCCCCCTGGATGATAAAGAGTTGGGTGAAATCATTTTGATGGAGAAAGGCGAAGCTTCGGTTTGGTATAACGGCACGATCATAGATTATCTGCAAAAATGGGATTTCTGGGGCGAAGAAAGCTTTATCTTGTCCGGAACAAATATTACTTCGCTCAAAGCGGAAACTGAGGTAAAATTGCGCCATTTTGATCGGAAAAATCTAATGGAATTTTTCTCGTTCAAAGGCGATAAAGTTTTGAAAAGATTCATCATAAATCTAGCCAACAGCAATTTCATCAGATGGCGCAAATCGATTCAGCGCATCGTTATGTTAAAACTGATTACTGATCAGGATTAGTATTTCTGAGAAGATTTTTTTTTACGATTTGCTCATACTTTTCTACGAAACGGAAAATTGTGCAAACTGACCGAAAATGATAAGTACTTTATTTTTAAGTAGTTACGCAATTAATGCTGGCATTTTTTTTTTAATCCCATAAACAAGTTAATCCTATACATATCATTACCTTATAGCTTCTAAATAATTACTTGACAAAGCAATATTACTTTTACTAATTGGAAAGTGGATAATATTTTGTGAACTAGATTTAGGATTATTGATCCTTTTTGATGAAAATATATTTCTTTTTTTTGAAGATAATAAATAAAACAACATGGGGTTTAAATGAAGATAGGCCTAAAAAAAAGTAATAAAACTGCTTTTGGAATCTTTCAAGATGGCTTGAGATATCAGTTGGTAGAGCTAGAGCTTGCCAACGGAAATTTTAGCATCAAAAATCTTGATAAGATTGTCCTATCGTCACCTTTTTTCGAAGAAGCTGCCGGATCATCACAAAGTTTGGAAATCGGAGCCGACGGAGAATTGAATATCTCAAATTTTGAAGATATGACCTCCTCTGATCTGGAAGCAGAATATACTCCCAAAGCTTCGGGTTATGAAGAGCTAAGAGATTTCCTAAAAAAATATGACCTAGATCAAGGCACCATCTCATTTACTTGCGAGGACGAAAGCGTAGCTTATTTTCATTTCACCTCGGAATTTTTCAAAAAACCATTTCGTTCCAAACTAAAAAAAGAGCTACTGAGCAAGGAAGAGATCAAAGCCAAAAACTATCAACTGGTTTACCACCTAAATGCTGACAAATCCGGCTTGGCCATTGTGCACCGCGGCAATTTTGAAATTCTGGATACTCTCAAAAAGCTCAACCCCATCCTTTCCAAAGACAAATTTTTCTATGCTGAAATTCAATCCAATGAGATCGCTCTGACCGAGATTGTGCGCAATTGCTATCAATTTCCAGAAGATGAATATGTGACAGTTGTCTATATCGGCTCTGAGTATAAAAAAGGCATCGTCCTAAGAAATAATCAATATCTCAAAAGCTTTGCGATCATTGCCCCGATAGCTGATCCTCAGACAATGCGCAATACGATCTACTCCAAGCTGATTTTGGAGCAAGATAATTCTGACATTCCCATCACTGAAAACCTGCTCTTTGCCGGCAAATTTTCCACAGATGAGGACATTGCTTTTTACCGCGATAAGATAGCTTCAGATGGTGTGATTGAGAAAATTGCTATCCCGGAAATCTTTTCTCTGACCGAACCCGAGTTAGCGGAAACTGAGCAAACAGAAACAGAAGTTGCTGCAGCGGCTGACACAGAGCCAACTGAAACAGTCGAGAAGACGACTTCAGAAGAGCTAGAAGAATTAGATCTATCGCAATATGGTTTGGAAGAGTACGATGTAGAAGCCGGCAATCTGGAAGAAACTGAGAGTTCAGCCCCTGCTGAAGATTGGCAAGCTGAGAAGCAAGTAGAAGCCAAAGAGTTTACAGCAGAAGATTTGGCTGAATATGCCATTCCGATCTCTTTAGCCTGGAAAGCTTTGAAGCCCAAGAAGAATTCTTTGAACCTGAACTTACTGCCTTCCAAAATTGCTGAAAGTCAAAAGTATTTTAAAATTAGCTGGCATGGCTTTTTGATCATGGCAGCCATTTTCTATTTTGCTTTCAGTGGGACAATGAGAAAGCTCGAACTCAACCAAGATGTTCTGCTATATCACCGCCGGAATTACCGAGTAGAAAATGAGCTCAGCAGCAACCGAACACTGGTGGCGAAATTAAACAATCTAAAAGCGGAATTGAGCCAAATAGAAAGTAATATGGAAAAAGTTACCTCTGTGGTAGGTGATCGCAACCAATGGTCTTATATCATCAAAACTTTATCGGAGACTTTGCAGGCCAATCCACTGAGCTGGCTAACTTCTATTACTGCTGACAGTAATGAAATCTCAGTCGACGGTATGACCACCCAAAAGCGCAATATCATTTTATTTGCCAATCTCTTTCCCAATGGTCAGATCATTAGCATTAGCAAAGCCACTATTCTGGAGAACACTCTCTGGAATTTTAGCCTCAACTATAGCTACCCTGACAAAAGTCTTACCGACAAATATTTCATCGAATCTATCCCCATTCCCCAAAAAGCTGTAACCAAAGAAGATTTCAAAGTCAACGAACGAGAATTGTATCAAGATATTCTCTCTGAATATCTGCAGGGAAATTATCAAGCAGCAGTTACTAGATTTTCCGAATATATCCAAGCTTATCCCGACTATCCTCTGGCCTATAATGCGCATTACAATTTGGGCGAAAGTTATTATATGCTGGGCAATTACTCTGCTGCCTTGGCCAAATTCAAATATATTTTGGAGCAGGGCGGAAACAAAGTTCCTGATGCTCTGATGATGTCTGGAAACGTCTTTGTCCAAACCAATCAGATCGATAAAGCAGTAGCTGCATATCGTGAACTGATCGAAACTTATCCCAAACATGACCTCTCCAAAATAGCTCGCTATAAACTCACCCAGGATAAGTTAAAAAGATGAAATACGCTATCCGCAATACGATCATCCTCTCGGTAATCCTGCTTTTGGTAGCTGGTGGATTTCATCTAACCACTATCCCGACCGCCAAAGAGGTGGAAAAATTAAAGCAAGCGTATCAAGAAAATGTGCAGTTATTGGAAGATCTACGTGCGGCTCATCCCAATTTGGAAGATCAGTTTAAGATAGAATATCTGCTGGAAGATTTGCAGGAGAAGAAGCGCAAAACCGGTAAATATATTCTAAAAAAAGAAGATCCTATCTTCTCATATCAATACTTTTTGGATATTTGCCAAAGATATTCGATTGACTTAGATTTTGATTTCAATATTTCTCAGCGCACCGAAGCTGATAATATCAGCTATAACAGCTACACGATCACCGGCATCAGTCGGCTGAGCGATATCTATAGATTCCTTTATCACCTGGAAAAGCAATATTTACTCTATATCATCACCAATATTGACCTGAGCGAAGAATCCACTGCTGATGGCACAGTTAGATATACTATTACTATCCAAGGCTATCAGGCCGATACCGGAACAGTGGAAGCCGAATCTCCTTGGCGCCAGCTTCCTTCGCGCACTATCAGTTATGATCCTCTGCGCTCTAGAATTCACGGTCCGATTGTACGAGCTCAGGAAGAAGAATTTGTCGATATCCAAAAGGTACAAGTGATCGGACTCTCAGCCGAAAAAGTGTTCTTAGCTGAGGAAAACGGATCGATTACTATCTTGAAAACTGGTGATAAAGTAGCATACGGATATCTCGATTATATCAACCTGGAAGAGCAATATGCTCAGTTCAAACTAAATCAAATTGGTGTAACCACTACCCATAAATTATATTTAGAAAAGGAATAATTATGAAAAAATCTCTACTTCTAATTTCAATACTTCTCATTATCAGCTGGCTGGCTGGTCAAAATAGCGACGATAACCGAAACAATCCGGATGAGCTGATAACCATCAGTCGCAATACTTCTTTTGTCAAAGCGCTGAAGACAATCGAAACTTTTTCTGAGCATTATGAAAACCGCAAAATAATCAACCTGAGCTCGGTGGATGCTCCCATCGATCTACCTATAAATCGGCTTTATTGGAAAGATGCACTGAATTTACTGGTTCAACTGCATGAACTGGAGCTGACCGAGAAGCCGGGTTCTTATCTGGTCAAAGATCCGGAAGAGATTGTTGAAGAGGAAGATCCTGATAAAATCACGATTGATTCGCAGTTGATCAAAATCAGTGGCATCTTATTCAAAGCTGACAAATCTTTTACCCGCTCGCTGGGAATAGATTGGAGTACGCTGGTCAGCGGCGAAGTAAACGCCAACGTCAATCTGAACACGACCAGCAATATTATGAGTGAGGTGATCAATATCTCGGCTACCGAGACTTTGCAATCTGGCAATGTCACGCTTGATGTAAATACTTTGATCAAGGCGATGGAATCAAACCAGAAAGGCAGTGTGATCGCCCGCCCCAATATCTCGGTACTTTCCGGCAAACGCGGTTATATCCAAGTGGGGCAGAATTTCTCGATCAAAACTATCGATGAAGAGGGCAATACTACAGATGAATTTTTCGAAACAGGTATCATCTTGCAGGTGGAGCCCAAAGTGATCAAGACTGATCAGCAAGATGATGTAATCTTCTTGAATGTCTCTTTCGAAAAAAGTACAGCCACTCCGGGCGAAGTTTCCACAGTGATCAACCAAAGTAAATCGACCACCGAGCTTCTGCTCTTTGATGGAGAAGAAGCTATGATCAGCGGTTTGTATGACACAGATACGATAACCGAAAGAATCGGCATCCCCATCCTGAAAGATCTTCCCTGGTGGTTTTTGGGTTTGAGATATCTCTTTGGCTACAACAGTATTTCGCAAAACGAAAATGAATTGATCGTGATTTTGAAAGCCGAGCTGGTAAAACCGACCATGGAAAGATTGCGCCAACATAAAAAAATCTCTGAACAAATTGAAGAGCAAAAGCAAGATTTTGAAGATGTGAAAAAAATCTTCGAAGAGAAATAAGGAATTTTTATGAATAAGATAATGATCATTCTATTATTTGTGCTGATCTTAATCAGCTGCGACGATATCACTTCGCCGATCATCCCCAATGTGCCCTACAATCTGCAGCTCAATGTGCTCGATAGTGCGCATTTGGATCTTAGCTGGCAAATCAACAGCAGCGCCATCGGCGATACTCTGCGCTTTACGATTGCCAAGAAAAGTGGTGAACAAAATTGGAATGAAAATCATGCAATGGTTCTGGACATTGAAAATTTCGTGGATGAAGTGAATACTGCCGATTCTTTGGTATATGCTTATAAAGTAAAAGCTACCAATCTTTCGGAAGATATCACTTATTCTTTCTCTCAGCCCAAAGCTTATTTCTCGGCTGCTACTGATCCCACCGATCTGCAACTGGAGCAAATATCTCAGAACAATCTTCTGATTCAGTGGCAAGATAAGGCAGTGGGTGAAGAAGGCTATATCATCGAAAAGCAAGTAGATGGCGGCAACTGGGTATCGCCTTATGCCCGGATAGAGAGTAACAAAGAGAGTTACATCGACCAGGTCGATGCCTTTGAAACAATTAATTACAAAGTTTACGCCTATTTCGGCAATGATAAAAGTACGACTCTAAGCGAATCTATCCAAACTACGCTGGGCTCACCCGATAATCTGAGCTTATCCAAACCGGATGATAATAAGGTGAGATTGACCTGGCAAGATAACAGCAACGGAGAAGAAGGATTTTTCATAGACCGTAAACTGGGTGAACTGGAGTGGGAAACAGAAATTGCCAGAGTTGATAGCAATGTAACAGAATATATTGATGACGTAGATTTCCCAGCTGCCACTTTACAATATCGGGTTTATGGCTTTAGCGGAGCAGCCTATTCGGGCTACAGCAATCCGGAAGAGATCAATATTAGATTGAATTTGATCGGTGAATACCAAACAGCTGGCGCAGCCAAAGCTGTGATCGTGGAAGATCTGGTTGCTTATATTGCGGATAATTATAATGGCTTGGAAATCGTAAATTGTTTCACTCCCAATTCTCCGCAACAGATCACCAATATCTCCATACCGGATCGCACTTTAGCTGCTTCTTTGGAAGGAGATTTTGTTTACGTCACCAGCAACAGTGGTGCTGCCCCCGGCCTGATTTCCAAGATAGATCTAAATGATATGCAAGCACCTTTCCTCACCGGCTCTGCCACCATCTCCGGCATTCCCAATGGCATTGCCACTTTGGGCGATCATGCTTATATCGCTTCCGGCGATGCAGGCTTGGTTACGGCTTATATCAGCGCGATGAATCCGGCGATTGTTACCAATACTGCTACTGGCGGCTTTGCCAGAAAAGTTACGATCAGTGGACATTATGCTTTTGTGACCAATGGCCTGGATGGCTTTTCCATCCTCAATGTTCTCAATCCGGCCGCTCCCACTCTACTCAGTACACATCCGGCTTCAGGATTGGCCAATAATATCGCAGTGCAAAATGGGCTGGCTTGCCTCACCAATGGCGAAAATGGAGCTGATTTCTTCGATGTCAGCAATCCCCATTCCGCAGTTTTCCTACATAATTATCAAAATGATGGTTTTATCTACGATGCAGAGATTGTAGGAAATTATGCTTATCTGGTTGATAAAGATCGAGGTATTTTGTTGCTGGATATATCAGATATAAACTCTCCCTACCAAATGGGGATATATAGAATGGATACTGAACCTGTTTCAGTATATAATTATGGAAGCTACCTCTTTATCACAGATAATGAGGGTTTGAAAATAGTTCAAGTAAGATCATAAAATCAAGAAAATCTAGGAGGATTTATGAAAAAGAGATTATTAGTTTTTTGTTTTGCTCTACTCACAGTAGCAGCATTTGCTCAAACACCCATAGCGCCAGGTCCGGTTAATGGTACTTGGGATTTGGCTGGAAGCCCCTATCAAATTACCGGTGATATTGAAGTTCAAGCTGCCGATGCTCTAACGATCGAAGCCGGAGTAACAGTAGAATTTCAAGGATATTATAGCTTCGCAATCATTGGACAGCTAGATATCGCAGGAACTGTAGCAAACAATGTCACAATCACAGCTACCGATACAAATGCAGGTTGGAAAGGTTTACGCTTTCAAAATTCTGTAGCAGTATCAACTATCGATTATGCAAATATCGAATATGGAAAAGCTAGCGGTACTTCACCCGATTCTCGTGGAGGTGGACTTTATGCCAGCGGAACCGATGACTTAACTATCACCAACTCTACTTTCAGCAATTGTTCTGC
>JAWOEN010000182.1:0-6672 GCA_046482725.1 Cloacimonadales bacterium (SeqCode) | reverse complement strand
TGCTGACAGATCTGGGCGTGGAATTGCGTCGCAAAAATACTATCTTTGATTTCACAGTAGACTTTATGCAAGAGCATGAAGCTGAAGTGACTTTGAGTTTCGAGGCTGATGCTGCTTTGATCGAAGAGTTTTTCGATTTTGCCCGCAGCAAAGAGATAGAATTTACAGCGGAAGAAGCTGAAGAAGTCTATGAATGGGTAAAAGTCTCGCTAGAATCCGGTGTGATCGAAAAGAAATTTGGTAATGTAGAAGGCTACAAACGTAGTATTGAGCACGATACCCAATTGCAAGAAGCTTTGCAGCTTTTTCAAAAGTATCAGAGCTTGGATGAGATGTTTGAATATTCTGCCAGCTTGAAAGAAGAGATCTAAGGATCAAAACTAAACTAATTGTATCGAAAAGATGCTGCTGGCTTGCAGCATCTTTTTGGTTTGGAAATTTATGAAAAGAAAAAATGAACAATTGCAAACTACTTTTGCGCAACCGGTTTTGCAGGTTTATCTGGAGATAGCATCTCTGAAAAATCTCTTCCGTCAGGGCTGGCTGCAAGCCGGCTTGAAGAGTAGCGCTTGCGAAAGCGTGGCAGATCATAGCTTTGCCAGTGCTATTTTGGCTTGGTTGATAGCGCAAGAATATCTGCCGCAGCTCGATAGCAATAAAATTATTAAGCTGGCGCTGCTGCACGAAATTGGCGAGATCTATGGTGGAGATATCACACCAAATGATCAGATCGGGCAGCATGAGAAATTTTTATTGGAATTTGCTTCGATGCAACAGGTCTTATCGAAATTGCCCAATGCCAATTATTGGTGTGGCTTGTGGGAAGAATTCGAAAAAGGTAAAACTGCTGAAGCTCGCTTTGTGAAGCAGATCGATAAATTGGAGATGGCGCTGCAGGCATATATTTATCAGGAAAGTAATCAGTTGCAGGTCGATGGCTTTTATGCTTCAGCTGAGAAAGTATTGGAAGATGAAGAATTAAAAAAAATATTTCAGGAGATTATTGAGCAGAATGAGAGATTGCAAAAAGATAATCGCTAAACTATAATGAAAGAAAATAAACTAAATCAGCTAGAATCAAACCGCTTGATTGATCCCAATCTGGCTAAAGATATGCAAGGCAAAGATCTGACCACCGGCAGCTTGTGGAAAAATCTGCTGATTTTATCATTTCCCATCATGCTCTCCAATTTTATGCAGACTTTCTACAATCTTACCGATGCCTTTTGGTTGGGAAAATTGGGGGAAAATGCTCGTAATGCAGTTTCAGTAGCCGGTATAGCTTTTCCCATTATTTTCTTTCTATCATCATTTGGCTTTGGTTTTGTAGTAGCCGGAACCGCACTGATCGCGCGTTATAAAGGGGCAGGGCAATTTGAAAAAATCCGTGATGTAGTCGGACAATTTATCATTATTATTGTCTTCTTTTCTCTGCTCTATTTGCTCTTTAGTTTTTTCTTTTTGGATGGAATTCTCAGGTTGTTGCAAGTACCAGATGAGATTTTTGAGTTGGCCAAACAGTATATTTTCATCATCTTGATCGGCATGATTTTCATGTTCATCTTCTTATCTTATCAGAGCTTTTCCCACGGCTTGGGCGATACTGTTTCGCCCATGAAAGTGCAGCTCTTATCGGTAGGTCTGAATGTAGTATTGGATCCACTCTTTATTTTCGGTTTTGCCTTTATCCCCAGATTGGAAACGATCGGAGCCGCCTATGCTACCCTGATCTCGCGAGTAATCGGGGCAATTTTGGCTCTGATCTATATCAAGCGAAAAATGCCGATGATCATTCCCAAACGGGCTAATATGATACCGGAAGGCAAGATGCTAAAACGAATCTTACGCATCAGTATTCCGGCATCTTTGGGTCAATCGATGACCAGCTTTGGTTTTCTGTTGTTGCAAGGATTCGTCAATAGTTTTGGTACCGTGGTAATTTCGGTATTTTCGATTGGAAATCGCTTGAATGGATTTTTCATGATGCCGGCCATGGGAGTGAGCAATGCGCTTTCTAGTATTGTGGGGCAAAATCTGGGAGCTCAGAAGGTGGAGCGAGCGGAACGCAGTGTGAAGCGCGCCATGGTTTTGGTGCTAATTATGATGGGATTTGGCAGTTCAATGCTCTTTTTCTTCGGAGCTTATCTAACTAAGTTTTTTATTGCAGATCCGGAAGTGGTAAATATCGGTATCAGAATGTTCCGAGTTACTTCGATCGCTTCGTTAGAATTTAGTATTATCTTCGTGCTGATTGGGGCCTTCAATGGTTCGGGGCATACACGAGAAACTATGATTTTGAATATTGTCAGATTGTGGGGTTTACGCATACCGTTTGTGCTGCTTTTATCGGGAAAAATTATGAACTATATTACTTGGCAACCGTTGCAGCCTATATTTGAACTATTTGCCAAACCGCTTGCAGAAACACCTTACGATGCTTTGTGGTTTTCTATGGTGCTCTCCAATCTCATCGTTGCGATCTGGGCATTTGTTCTCTACAAAAAAGGTGATTGGAAAAAACTACGTAAATAAAAAAATGGCAGCTTCTGACTTCTCTCAGATCAGCTGCCAAGCTCAAAATAGCCCCAGAAAATTATTGCACCAAGCTTTGATATTCCTGATGCCTTTCTATAAACTTGCGTACGTAGGGACATGAGGGAATTACTTGGAAATCATGCTCTTGGGCATAGTCCAGGGCGTAGCGCACGATTTCAGCCGCAAATTTTTTGCCGCGTAATTCGGGTGGAACAAATGTGTGATAATACTTTAGGGTAGTCTCATCTATCTGTTTGTAATCCAGCAAGGCTCGCTTATTATCTTGTTCGGTGTAAAACCTTTTCTGTTCTTGGTCGTGTATTATTTTCATCTTTCCTCCGCTTATATTTTGTTGCCCAGCACATTGGCCGCTACGATCAAGATGTCTAGTGCTGGTGAAAAGGCTGGCGAGTAAGCCAGATCAGCTTGAGAGAGATCATGCAAAGTACCTTCATAAGAAAGCAAAGTACTTATTGTGTTCAGCGCTTTGGAAACATTTCCGCTGCCGGTTACTTGCACTCCCAAAATTTTCCCACTGCCTTGCTCTGCTACCATTTTCAGTTTTAGACGTTTATCATCGGGATAATATCCAGCTTTGTCCGGTGCTTTCACGATTGCACTCTGTACAGTATATCCCATTTTGCGAGCTTGACTTTCACTGATGCCTGCTGCTCCCATTTTTAGATCTTCAAATTTGGTAACTGCATTTTGGATAACGCCGCGATAGCTGATACTGTTATCAGTGATAATGTTATCGGCTATGATTCTGCCTTGGATATTGGCCAGATCACCTAATGGTGTATAGACCAATTGCTGGGTGACCCGACTGCGATTGATAATGCAATCTCCGCCAGCATAAATATTGGGATCGGAAGTTCTGAAATATTCATCCACCAGCAGAGCTTTGTTTTTTGCCAATTTTAGTCCGGCTTCTTGGGCTAAAATGGTGTTGGGCGCAAATCCCACAGCCAAGATAACCAGGTCAGTTGCGATCTCCTGATCGGCAAGCTGCAAACCTCGTACTTTATTGTGCTCATCAGTTAAGAATTTTTCGACTTGGGCATTTAGAAATAGTTGCACCGAATTTCCGCTTAATTTATCAGCAATATCGGTTGCCATTTCAGGATCAAAGAGATTGGGCAAGATCGTATCTGCCATATCGATCAGTTGCACCGGAAGCTGATAGCTTCTGAGAGCTTCGGCTACTTCGATTCCGATCAAACCGGCTCCGACGATTGCGGGTTTTTTCACCTTTCCCGCTTGCAAGAGTTTCTTTATCGCCACGCCATCTGCCGGTGTTTTCAGATTGAAGATATTTTCAGCCTCTATATTATCTAGAGGAGGTCTGATCGCATTTGCTCCGGTAGCCAGCAGTAGTTTGTCGTAGCTTTCAGAAAATTCTTTGCCGCTGAGCAGATCTTGCAATAAAACTGTTTGCTTTTGACGATCAATTTTTAGAGCTTTGGTTTCTGTGTAAACTTTATCGATTTTTTTGATTTTCCGAAAATACTCTGCATCCCGAACTCCCTGCCGGCTGTAATAGAGTTTCTCGATTTTAGGGATTTGATCCGCAAGATAGTAGGGCAAGCCGCAAGCGCCATAAGAGATGATTTTGGCCTGATCTACCAGCACTATTTCCACTTGAGAATCCAGTCGCCGCAAGCGGGAAGCTGCTTTGGTGCCGCAAGCTACTGCTCCGATAATTACGATTTTTTTTGCCATAAATATCTCCTTCATCCAGTTCTAATGAACTGCATAGAATTAATGATTAACACAAAATGATTTAAGTTATTATTTGATAGTAAATTATTTTATGGTTAGCAGTTGTCAAACGATAATCTCATAATCGCTAAAAACTAAAGAAGATAAGGAATGAAAGTTTAGAGCTGGGCTTTGCTAAAAATAAACGGATGCAGTGGCGGATTATTTTGTTAGCAAAGCTTTAGCAAAATCAGGATAGTAGCCAGAGGATGGTGAAAAAATGGCAAACGCTGCCGGCCAAAACGAAAATATGCCAAATAGCATGATGATATTTTATCTTACGCCAGACATAAAAGATGGTGCCCGAGGTGTAAAACAAGCCACCCATCGCCAAAAAAATCAGTGAGAAATTGGAAAGATTGGCAATCAGGGGTTTGAAGGCAAAAACTATCATCCAGCTCATCGCCAGATAGAGTAGGGTAGAGAGTATTACGAATTTTTTGACATAAAAAGCTTTGAGCACAATGCCCAGACAAGCGATGCCCCAGACAATTCCAAAGAGAGTCCAGCCCAGCGGACCGCGCAGAGAGATCAGCATTAGCGGCGTGTAAGAGCCGGCTATCAAAAGAAAGATTGCCGAGTGATCGAAGATCTCGAAGAGGTTTTTCAGTTTGCCTTCGGGAAAGCTGTGAAAGAGGGTGGAAGCGGCAAAGAGAATGACCAGAGTAGCGCCATAAATGGTGAAACTTGTTACAAACCAAGCATCACCTCGCTGCGAGGCAAATACTATCAAGATTACCAGACCGGCAATCGCAAGAGCTAAGCCGATGCCGTGAATAATCGCATTACTTAGCTCTTCAGATTTGGAGAAATTTTCTATATTATCCATTAGAATCTTTTAGTTGCAAGATTGTTCATGGGCGCAGCTCATCCAAAACCAATTTGGCAGTTGGCAGATTTTCCAAAAATTGTGCCAGATTCTCACAAGGGTAATCGGCACATTCAGCGCAATTTTGCAAATCTCGTTGGAGAGCACAAAGCCGGAATTCGCATTTTTGGCAGTGTGCATATTTGCTGCCAGCGGTCATACAACCCTGGCAAACTATATCTTCTTTGGTGTGGGGTGTTCCGTAGATGGTTGACCAAAATTGGGCTGTGGTATCGCGCAATTTATCGTCGTTGGCCAAGGTAGCTTTATAAGCCAAGCATTCATTACAAAGCAAGCCGCAAGCTGCTACTATTTTTTGCATATAAGATTATTCTCCTGAAGTTGATCTATTTTTTATCTGATTTTTCCGCTTGGCGATTGTGACGTTTTTGGCTATTTACTTTGGCCAAGATATAGCCGATAATTACGCCGACAATTAAGATAGCGGGGAAGAGGATGATGCCCGACATATGGATTGACCAAAAATAGATATTGATCTTAACTGGGGCTGAATTTTGCATTACCAGGATAATAAATAGCGCTACGAGTACCAATAAAGTGATTGTTTTTGCTTTCATAATAAACTCCTATTTGATTTTGGTTAACTGGTCGATTGGCAAACGGAACAGTTCCATCTGCTCATTGGATATCAACAGATCATCACCGTCAAAGCAAATTCCTTCGCATTGCTGGGCGCTGATCGCTTTATAATAGATCTCTCCATTGAAATAATCATCGGCGTTTTCTGCTACAAAAACCCAGACGTTTGTTGGAATACTTCATTCTTGCAACTCTCTTTTGATTTTATAAAACATCTTATCACTAGATATAGTATTTTTCCAAGTGTGGGAATCTAGCCATACGCCGCTATCTACCACCTGAAAACTATTATCAGGTTCTACTGATTGATAAACGATATAATCATACCCATCCTCCTCTTCAAAAGAAAGAACGAGCTCATTATCGATAATTTCAATCGAGGGATTTTCAACATATTCTTTTTTTAAGACTATATCTAGCTGCGTCAATTCATCTTCACTAATCTGAATATCAGTATAGACTTGTGGTAAATAGTCTGGGAATGAAAAAGTTACCGTATAATTACCAGGTAGCAATGGACGAAAATATCGCCCAAAAGTCTCATCACAACGGGCTGGCTCCACTTCAGACATATTTTCCTGATCATCTATTCCTGTGACAAATATTTCTGCTCTGAGCGGATCTCCAAAAGTATTAGTTACATTACCCGTCAGGCTTGCAACAGTAGTTCTTCTGATAAAAATCAAGGCAGCTTCCAGATTATCAAGACAAATTTGTTCTACTTCCGGTGGAATAAACTGATCGGCTAATTCGATAGTAAACGAAAAAATTCTTTCTTGGGCATATCCCCAATCTCCCATAGTTCCTTGGCAGGTATAGCCAAAATCTACAGATTGAATCGCTTGATAAGTGCCCGCTGAATTGATCCGAGGAATTGCTTCTGCCATCTCAGTCGCAAAATCAGCCAT
>JAWOEN010000076.1:0-26617 GCA_046482725.1 Cloacimonadales bacterium (SeqCode) | reverse complement strand
ATTTCATGAGTATGAGTACAATTCATAAATTTACATTTTTTTCTCAACTCTGCAAACCCGGGAAAAACCTCGGCCAGACGCTGTTTATGTTTGGCGTGCAAAGTAAATGTTTTGATGCCCGTTGTATCGACCAAAAAACCGCCAAAACTCCATTCCAGCAAACGAGCACTGGTTGTGGTATGTCTACCTTTTCCACTATATTCGCTCACCTCAGCTACTTTCAAGTTTAGCTGGGGCTGCAAAGCATTGAGCAAAGATGATTTCCCCACACCCGATTTTCCGGAAAATACCGTTTTGCGGTTTTGCAATAATGAGCGCAAATCCTCTAGCCCAATTTCTTCTAGAGCTGAAGTAAAAAGTAACTGGTAACCGCATTGACGATAAAATTCCAGTTCTGCTTTCTGCTGCTCGGTTGCCAATTCAGATTTATTGATGCAGATAATCGGCATAATCTCAGCAATATGAGCTGCGCAAAGATAGCGATCGATCAGCCCAATAGTAAATTCAGGGTCGGCAAAAGCAGCTGTGATCACGACCTGATCGATATTGGCAGCTATTATTACCTCGCGTTGAAAACTATCTTCGGTGAAACGTGATAAAGTATTTTTTCGGGGTAAAATCTCTTCCACTCTGTTTTTATTGGCCAAATTGATATGCACCAAATCGCCCACCGCCAAAATGGATCTGGTAGTATGGCTGATCTGCTTCAATCTGCCACCAATAACGCAGGGGATAATTTCAGAATCATATTTTACCAAACAACGATTATTGGAGAGCACTTCCAGCACTCTGGCCAATTGCAAATCGAGATCAGATTTGTTACTCTTCTCACCTTTTTCCATACTCTTTTGTACAGCTCTTTTTTCCTCTACCACTTCATCATCTTCAAAATTATTGATGTTGTGTAAGGAGATATTTTTTAATCTGATATTTTGTCTTTTAAATTTCTTTTTCTCTTTTTTATTCATCGTATTCTCGGTTCAAACCAGCTTCTGATAAGCATTCTTCAGAATATCCAACAGCGGCGTTTGGGGCTGGGAAAAGTCGGGACTGATAGCGTAGATATTGTTCCAATCCTCAGAAAATCTTAACAAATTGGTAGTTTCATCTAAATTTGCCAAAACCATGATTAACTTGTAATTATCTATCTTTGTAGCTAGCTTCTCTCGGTTTTCCAAAAGCTCCACAGCTAATTTTCTGTCCTGACAAAACTGCCTGATCTCTCCCAAAAGACAGCTCTGACAATTTTCACACTCTTGCCCAATATCATACAATCTATTGGGGCAATCAGAAATTTGAAATTTATTACTGACTAACAAAAGTATTTTTTCTGCGGGATATTTCTTCTTATCTGTTTCGATAATATTGTTATTGACGCTGATAAAAGAAGCTTTGATCAGATGAGCCGGAAATTGTAAGATTTTTCCCAAAAATAAAATCAGTGGATATAAAAATCTGATAACCACATCTAGAAAATAGTGAATTAGGGGAATTTTTTTTCTCGTATAAATGGAAACAAAGAGTGCTATCAGAAAAATAGAGATAAATAAAAAGATGATTCGCAAGATATCCAAAGCCAGATTTCCCTGATAATGAATCTCGCGAATGCGGGGTGAAGCCAACCAAACCAGTACTGTTAGCAGCCACATAATTATGATGCTGGTGAGCGTAAACAGCGAAAGAAAGACTTCTTGTAATTTTACTTTAGAAACCATTTTCAAATTTTTCACCCGCAGCTATTTGGGCGCCCAGATTGAAAGCATGAGCCGACATGATCTTTTTCCCGGCGGGTTGCACCTCTTTGATAATCAGATTGAAATCTCTTGTAGCGACTTCTATGCCAATATTTTTTATCACCTGCAAAACTGTGCCAGCTTCTGCATCAGAGATTTTATCTGTTTTTTCCAAGCTAATTATTTTGATTCTTTTTTGACGAAAAGAGGCAGTCGCTGCCGGATATTCTGCCAAAGCTCTTACCAAATTATAGATTTTTTCTGCTGACAAATTCCAATCTATCAGCATATCATTTTTAAATATTTTATGACTGAAAGTAGCAAGTGTATGATCTTGTGGAGTAAAAGTAACTTGCTCATCTTCATACATTTGCAATACTTCTATCATCTGCTCGGCACCTTTTTTAGATAATTTTTCACTCAGCTTCGTAAAATTATCATCTGCAGAAATTGGATATTCTCTTTGTAAAATCAAGGGACCTGCATCCATTTTCGCCACAATTTTGAAGATGGAAATTCCAGTTTGCTCGTCTCCCTCTAAAAGTGCAAAATTTATGGGAGCTGATCCTCGATATTGCGGCAATAAAGAGGGATGAAGATTGATGCAGCCATGTTGGGGCAAACTGCGAATCTTTTTCTTTAGATAGCCACCATAAGCTACAGTTACGATAATATCCGGCTGCAAAGCTGCTAATTGCTGCAGAAATTTTTCATCATTCACATCTTCCGGTTGAGCTACCGCTATCCCCAATTTCTCTGCTTCCAATTTAATCGGCGGCGCTTGCAAACGCTTCTTTCTACCTTTGGGACGATCGGGCTGAGTGATACACAAACAGGGAGTAAGACCGTTCTCTGTCATTAAACGTAAACAGGGAACTCCAAATTGAGGAGTTCCCATAAAAACTATCTGCTTTAGTTTAGCCAATATTTACACCATTTTCATCTGTTCTGCTTTTCAATTCTTTCAAATGCTTCAAGTGAATCATTTTACGCAATTTTGGGATCTTCTCCACAAATAAAATTCCATCCAAATGATCATATTCATGCTGCATTGCTACTGCCAAAAAATCATCTGACTCAATCTCAAACTTGGCTCCTGCCAAATTGGTTGCTTCGATTTTTACTTTTTCGGCCCGATTTACTTTTTCGTAAATTCCAGGAATACTAAGACAACCCTCTTCGGCTGTGGTTTCGCCTTCAAAAAAAGTAAATTTGGGATTGATAAATACCAGAGGATTTTTGATCTCCTCTTCTCCATGATAACTAAGGTCGACCACGAACAACCGAATAGAATGGCCCACTTGCGGAGCAGCTAAGCCAATACCATCAGTTTCATACATGGTAAATAGCATATCTTCTACCAGTTCTTTTAGTTCCTCTGTAATTTCAGCTACCGGCTTGGCCTTCTCTGCCAATTGCTGATCACCAATTATCCTGATCGGCAATAATCGTGGCTCTCTAATCATAAAATACCTACCTAAATTTATCCGGATTACTTGGCTTTGCTAATAACAGCTGCAATGGCGCTACGCTGAAATTCTATTTTGGTGCCGGTAGTATCATCCACGCGCAAAACAATGATGTTCTTATCTTTTTTGATATTTGCCACTTTTCCTTTCAAACCACCGGAAGTAAAAACTTCATCGTTTATCGCTACTGCCTCTATCATGGCTTGATGTTCTTTTTGCTTTTTTTGCTGCGGTCTGATAATCAGAAAATAAAAAATCGCTGCAATAAAAACAAAAGGTAAAAATTGTGAAATCAGCGACATTCCGCCGCCTTGGGTTGCAGGTGCTCCTGCTTCTAATAAAAAAGTATACATATAATCAGTTCTCCTTGTTTTTTCTCTTTTTCAAATTTTCAAAATGCTCTTGATTGCTTCAAGTCATTTCTCGCTATCAATTGATCTATCATAAAAAAGATAAATCTTCTATTTTTATTAATCCTATCTATAAAATAAATCTAATCAAAATCTGCAAGACAAGATTGGCATAAACTCCTGCCATCAAATCATCTACCATCACTCCCCAACCAGCTGGCAATTTTTGCAGCATATCTATGGGCTCGGGCTTAAATATATCAAAAATCCTAAATAAAACAAATGCTGCTATCACTACAAACAAAGTTTTGGGTAGGAAGAGCACAGCTATCATATATCCCCAGAATTCATCGATGATGATCATGCCATTATCATGGCCCAAAACCTTCTCCGCTTCTGTGATAAAAAATACTGAAATAAGGCTCATCAGCAATATATAGCCCAAAAAAAACCACATATTAAAGCTCTCAGGAGCAAAATAGTAAACTGCTGCTGCGATCAACGTGCCCACGGTTCCAGGTGCTTTGCTGATATAGCCTGCTCCCAAAAGAGTAGAAATCAGCACATTAATATTTTTCAGATCTTTGATATTTTTCATCTGCTTAGAGTAAGATTTCTATGAAATTATCTTGGCGTAATTCATTGATCCATTCATCGTAAAGCTTCATCTCTTTTTCATTTCTTACCATATCTCTCAACTGCTCGTAAATCTGCTCATATTCATATTTTCCGGCTGGTATTTGCTTCTGTTTATAGAGAATATAGAGCATATCACCTTCTTGGATTACCTCACTATATTCACCGTAATCCATCTCTTGCAAATAGGAGCTAAACATTTCAGGATAACTATCTTGCGGAAAATCTCCGATAATTCCACCGTTCAAAGCAGTTTCATCATCATCAGAATATTTAGTAGCCATTTCGGCAAAATCTGCTCCATCGCGCAATTCAGCCAAAACATTTTCCATCTGAACTTTGATAGCTTGTCGATCTAGATCGTCTGGCTTCACTTGAATGAGGATATGAGAAGCTTTTACTTCATTCTCCTTCTGATCTGTTACCTTGATCAGATGATAACCAAACATGGTTTCCACCACGCCACTTACTTCTCCCGGCATCAAATCAAAGGCTGCTGCTTCAAATTCTTTCACCATCATACCTTTGCCAAAAAAGCCCAAATCCCCACCATTCTTGGCGCTGCCATCTTCACTATTTTCCTTCGCCACAGTGGCAAAATCTGCTCCATCTTCTATTTTGCTACGTAATTTATTTATTTTCACCAAAGCTGCCTTCTTACTCTCTTCACTAGCTTTGATCTCTTTCATGATCATCCCAATCCTATCCATTTCAGGACGCAGAGGAATCTCGTCTGCATTTTCCTGATAATAGTTTTCTACTTCAGCATCAGTAATTGAGATCTTCGATTTTATTCTCATATTGATAATCTGCTCTTTCAATCTCTGCTCTTTCATCATCTCGATATAATACTCTTTGAGCTCAGGTACAGAGATTCCCATCTCTTGCTTTAAGGTTTGCTTAAATTCATATTCGCTAGAAAAATTTGCTGCGATTTCTCGGATCTGACGCTCAGCCAAATCTTTGATCTCCAGCTCATCTATTTCATAATCCAGCTCTTTGGCATTCTGAATTATCAGCTTGGAATCTATCATCTCTGTCAAAATCTCATAATCCGAAATTTCCGAAATATCGATATCTGCTGCTTTCATCTGCTGTTTACGCTGCTCCAGCTCGCTTTCCAAGATAATTTCACGTCCTACTTTTGCCACTATTTTATCCAATTCCACTGCCCAGATAGAGGTTAGCAATAAGCTCATCAAAATGATACTCAATATTTTACGCATTTGTATATTTCCTTCCTTTTTAGATAGATATCTTTATCGTTTCTGTCTGTTGGCGAACTTTCTCTACAAAATTTTTATAAAGATTTCTCTGCTTCTCGGCCAAAACCAATTTTCTGATCTCGTTTTTTACTTCTTTGAAATTTTTGTCTATCTCTACATTTCTGCTGTCGATATAGCGCACGATATAATATCCATTCTCAGTATTTATTCGATCGTAACGCCACTGCCTTAGTTCTGTCAATCTTTGCCACGCAGCAGCTTCCAGCTCTTCCTGGCGCTTGAAACCGATATAGCCACCATTGGCACCGGCTGACTCCTGAGAATATTTTTTGGCTGTTTCATCAAAATTCATTCCATTTCTCATCGCTGCCAAAGCTTGCTCGGTAGTTTCCAGATCTTTGCTGAAAATCCGCTGAATATTATATTCTAAATAACTACTTTTATAGCGGCTTTGATGCAGTTTATAATAATCAAAAAGATCATTTTCCGTCACTTCTATCTCAGCTATTTCTTGGGCCAACAAGGCGTTAGATTTGATGGTTTTAGCAGCATTTTCCAGCCTGAACAAAACTGGCAAAGTTTCTGATATCTCCAATTGATCTGCTACTTGAGCCATGGCTGTCAAATCGATCCAATTTTGCACCAACTCTTTTTTCTCAGCCTTACTTTTTAGTTGCCACTGCTCATCGGAAAATGCAGATTTTAGTTGCTCCATGCTCAGCACTTCATCATTTACCTGTGCCACAATCTGAAGATCAGGCTCTTTTTCACAGCCCAAAATTAGCAAAAATAGTAGGATCAAGCCCATCCATTTTTTCATTATTCCTCCCGCTATTCAGAGATAATCGGAGTCGTGTAGATCAATCTTAGCTCTACATTTGGCTCAAATTCCAAATGCTGTAAATCTCTATTTTCGTAGATAGATCTCAATAATACTCCATTATTATCAACTTCATCGGCAACAATATGTTGTACTATTCTGGATATATCAACTTTGAAAATATCCGCTTCTGCAGACAACAAACTATCGGCCGAGGCAATATTAAAGAATTCTTCATAATCATCATCAGCTATAAAGGGCTGGCTTTGATCTTGCGGATCCAATTGATCTGCTGCTGCAATCACCAGATATGGTTTGATGCTAAAACTATTTTGTTCGAAATAGGGTTGATCAGTTTTGCGTGTGAAATATAATTCAGCTTTATTAATGGTCATCCTGCGGAAATCTATACTGTCGTTGATACCTGCAAAATATTCAGGTAATAGCTCAAATTTCAGGAAAGAGCGAATCGGCTGCAGATTGGAAAAAATCAGGCGATTGGGATAAATCTCAAATTGCTCATCAGTTTTGGCAATGCTAACATCATGCGTAAAGGTTTTGTGGAAAGTAGCAGCTTCGCCATCTTTATAAGTATATTCAAAATCCAGATAGGGACGAGTAGCAGCTTCGGAAGCATAAAATTCCAGGATTGTCTCAGCTGTTTCAGTGTAGATGATAATACCATAATTTTCAGTAGGAGTTTCGATCCAACTTTCCAGCATCTCTTCTGATAATTGTATTATGAGAGAATCTCCGCTCAAAGTAACAGCTTGCGGAATAAATTCGCTAAAATCTCCACCGGGAGTTTGCCACTCTGGTGCGTCTGTACTATCGATTGCAGTGAACCAATCAGTTTTGGTCGAATTCCAAGCGCTCTCCAACTGCCCAAATTTTAGATCAGTTTCCGAAAAATTATCACTTTTGGTTTTGATGGGCAGGGTGAGAGTTATCTCAGAATCGATCGACAAAATAGTATCGGGAGTAGTAGTTACCCGAAAAAGCGAACGAACCTCGTTTTGAAAATTGTTCATCTGATAATTTGCTACCAGCAATTTGGAATTTGAATGATAATTTTTGACGCTATCTTCAAAGCTATAAAATTTATTATCTTCTATTTCCACAAAGATGGAATCTCCCAAAATAATTTCTGTCGGAGGATTTTCACCCTCAAAGCCCAGCTGGTTTTTTTTATCTGTGCAACCTAAAATTAGGGTGAATAAAATCAGTGAAAATAAGATTCCTTTATACTTAAACATCTATTAATACTCCTTTTAATTTAAAAAATTAGTAATAGCAGTAGGCTGTGTGTATATGCGCATAACTACTTCTACTTTCCGCTAACTCTTTTCCAATTCGACAGATGCCTTTGTTCGCATACTGTGAATGGATTGTGGATAAGTCGTCCATAAAGCTTCACTTGTCCACGTTGTTTTTTCTTAGGTGCAAAATTTCTCAAGTTATCTACATTTATCAACAAATAAATATGTGGATAAGTGGATAACTGCATTTTCGGATTTTCCAATCACTTTCTTTTTATGTCTTTTATCAGTTTTTCGATCTGGATCCGTAATTCACGATCTACCTTAAATTGAGCTTCAATTGTCTTTTTGGCATGCAAGACAGTGGTATGATCTTTTCTTTTGTAATAATTGGCGATCTCTTTCAGAGAGAGCTGGGGAATTAGTAGATTGGAAAGATACATGGCAATCTGGCGAGGAAAGGCAATATTTTTTTTGCGAGTTTTATCAAAAATCTGATTTTGTGTAATATTGTAGGTGTGACACACTTTTTGCATAATTGTCTCGAGATTCACCTCCAATATTTTATCGGAGATCATATCGATCAGGATATCGCTGGCATCTTCGATCGTGATATCTTCCGGCTCCAGATTGTTGTAGGAGGCAAAAGCCAAGATGCGAATCAATGAACCTTCCAAGGCGCGTACATTGCTGTAGATGTGCTGAGCAATAAAGTCGATCACATCCTC
Source organism: Cloacimonadales bacterium (SeqCode) (assembly GCA_046482725.1). Lineage (GTDB taxonomy): Bacteria > Cloacimonadota > Cloacimonadia > Cloacimonadales > TCS61 > DAOWES01. Next base: position 18,396 of record JAWOEN010000076.1, on the reverse strand, counting down.
ATTGAGATTGATATTCTCAAAAGCTGCTTTCTTGCGCAAAATTGCAGCCCGGGTTTCAAAGTCTGGTGTTTTTAGATCTGCCAACAAGCCCCACTCAAAGCGGGTAACCAATCTTTTTTCCAGATCAGGAATATCTTTGGGAGGACGATCACTGGTTAAGACGATCTGCTTTTTCTTTTCATAAAGTGCATTGAAAGTGTGAAAAAATTCCTCCTGCGTTCCCTCTTTTTTGGAAAGAAAGTGGATATCATCAATCAGTAGCAGATCAAAATTTCTAAATTTATCGCGAAAATCTGCCATCGTATTTGTCCGAATCGCATTGATCATTTCATTGGTAAAATCTTCGGTAGTAGTGTAGAATACTTTCTTATTAAAGAGCTCTTCATTTACAAAATTTCCGATCGCCTGCATCAGGTGAGTTTTTCCCATGCCCGATTCTCCATAGAGAAAAAGTGGATTGTAAGTATTGCCGGGAGATTCTGCCACAGCCATGGAAGCAGAGTGAGCAAAGCGGTTGTTGGTACCGATCACAAATTCACTGAAGTTATATTTATCATTGAGGGTAGATCTCTGAAAATTTTGGCTGCGGGGAGTATCGAGATCTTTCATTTTTTTGGCTTGCAAAGTGGTGAATTTCACATTGTATTTCAGGTTATAAAGATTTTTGGATATCTCTGAAATAAGATCTGAATAATTGGAATTGCAATATTGGGCAATAAATTGGGTGGGTACTTTTACAGTTAGGAAATCATCGCTGGCACTGACCAATTGAGTATCGCTAAACCAAGTTTGAAATCCTTTTTCACTAATATTCGCTTCGAGTGTTTCTAAAATTTCACTCCACATTTTTTCTAAATTTTTCATTACAAATAATCCTTTCTGATTAAAATTTTTTATAAACTATCCACAGGATATATAATTTTATAAACAAGTTATCCACATTTTTTATAATAGTGATAACTACTTCATTTATAAGTAGATATAGATGCTCTTGTGGATAAAATGGCTGCTTGTCCACAGGTAAACTTGAGTTATCCACATAAATTATTTTCAAGATACAAGGCACTAATTTTAATTTAAAAAAGATATTGTCAAGGTAGGAAATATCGAGAAATTTTTTAAGAATTTCCAAGATGGAAAGATAAGGTACTTTATCTTAGTAAGTTATTTGGTCAAAGATGATAATATCACTAATGGTAGATAAGCGTATAATCGCCTGAAGAGCTTGTATTTATGGTTTAGATAATTTTTTTTAGTTGCTTTTAAAATGTTTGACAAGCAGCACGCCTTTTTAGCTATTGAACCAACTGAATTTAGCTTGGATATTTCTGCAAAAAAATGTAATTTCGCTTCAGAAAAGAATCGTGCAGTAATTGAGCAGATTCAGAAAAAAAATGAGGTTTTTTAGTTATGGATTTTAGTAAAGAGATGAATTTGATAAAAAAAGGTGTAGAAGAAATTATTAGCGAATCTGCCCTCTTGGAAAAGCTGAAAAAAAGCAAGCAAACAGGTCAGCCATTGCGTATAAAATATGGTATTGATCCTACCGGCTATGATGTGCATATCGGGCACTTGGTTCCCATTCGCAAGATGCGCGAGTTCCAAGATTTGGGACATATCGGTGTGATCATTATCGGCGACTTCACTGCCCAAATTGGTGACCCCACCGGCAAAGATGAATCGCGCCCACCTCTGACTGCCGAGCAGGTAAAGCTCAATGCTGCCAAATATATGGATCAGCTCTATACTGTGCTGGATCGAGATAAAACAGAAGTACGCTACCAGACAGAATGGTTTGGCGAAATGACCATGGACAATGTTTTGAAATTGATGGGAAAATTTACTTTAGCCCAATTTATGGCGCATGATACTTTCCGCAAACGTTATGAAAATGGACTCTCGCTGGGCATGCATGAGATTATGTATCCTATTTTACAAGGTTACGATTCTGTAGCGGTGCAAGCTGATGTAGAGCTGGGAGCTACCGAACAAAAATTTAATATCTTAGCCGGACGAGATATGCAGAAATATTTTGGACAAGAGCAGCAAATAGCTGTACTTTCCCCTCTGTTAAAGGGTACCGATGGCAAAGAAAAAATGGGAAAATCTCTCAATAATTACATCGCGATCTTCGATTCTCCCCAAGATAAATATGGCAAAACCATGTCTATTCCCGATGAGCTGATTATCAATTATTTCAATTATGCCACTCGGGTTTCTCCGGAAGAGATTGCTATCATTGCTAAAAAATTGCAAGATCCTCAGGAAAATCCCAAATATATCAAGCAGCGTTTGGCGCGTGAAATCGTGAAAATGTATCACGGTGAAGCAGCAGCTCAAGAAGCTGAAGAGCAATTTAATCTCATCTTCAAAAAGAAAGATATCCCCGATGATATTCCCGAGTTCAAACTTTCTGAGCCGCTGAAAATTGTCGATATTTTGACCGAGAGCAAATTGTGTAAGTCTGGTGGTGAAGCGCGCCGCATGATCAAGCAAAATGCTGTAAGTATCGATAATGAAAAGGTGAAGGATATTTTTGAGCTGGTAGAGAGTGAAGTAATTATCAAAGTAGGCAAACGACGATTTTTGAAAGTAATAAAATAGAGAAATCGAGGCAATATGAATTTATTTTTACAGCTGTTAATTCAGGTACCCATTTTATTGATGACTTTGACCATACATGAAGTTTCGCATGGTTATTTGGCTTATCTTTTGGGTGATGATACTGCCAAAAGAGCCGGCAGGCTGACTTTCAATCCCCTGCCCCATATCGATCCTTTTGGCTTGTTGATGCTCTTTATTGTGCGGATCGGCTGGGCCAAACCGGTTCCGATCAATCCTTACAATTTCAAAAATTATAAACGCGATACAGCTCTGACTGCCGCAGCCGGACCTGTTTCAAATTTTATCATGGCAATCTTGTTCGCAGTAGTTTTCAATCTGCTGAGAAAATATAATCCCAACCTAATGTATACTCAAAATACTCTGGCAATTGTTGGCGTTAGTATGCTCTACTATGCCATTATGATCAATCTGGCTTTGGGACTATTCAATCTAATTCCTATCCCACCCATGGATGGCTCGAAAATTTTGGGTGGATTTCTTTCCGATGAGGCTTATTATAAATTCACAGCTCAAGAACAGAGAGGTGCTCAGCTATTGATGATTGTCTTTGCTGCCTCTTTTATCTTTCGGCTCAACCTGATCGGAACAATTATCATGCCACCGCTGAACTTTTTCATGCGGCTGCTGATTGGCTCATCTATGTAAAAAAAAATCTATAAAATAAAAAAAAAGAAAGAGGTAGAAATGACACTAGAAAAAGTAAAACAGCTCATTCAATTGGAAGAAGTAAAAACAATCGATTTGAAATATTGCGACTTGGTTGGTAGATGGTATCATATCAGTTTTCCTGCGAGAAGATTGGACTATGTGATGGAAAATGGTATCAGTTTTGACGGCTCATCTATCCCCGGGATGAAATCGGTGGAATCAGGTGATATGGTGATTATCCCCGATCTTAGCACAGCCAATTTGGATCCCTTTACTGCTGAGCCAACTTTACGGATTATCTGTAATATCTGTGAAGCAGATACGCGCGAAGGCGTGCATAAAGATCCCAAAAGTGTGGCAGACCGAGCTTATGATTATATGAAAAGCAGTGGCGTAGCTGATACAGCTTTGTGGATTCCCGAGCTGGAATTTCATATGTTTGATACTGCAGAATTCGTCAATGGCGAATATAGTGCAGGCTACGATTTTACCTCGCGTGAAAGCAAAAATTGCCTGCCAGTTGATGATGAATCGGTAGATGCTTTGGCTCAGGATTTTCGCAAAGGATATCATATGGATGTGCCATTCGATCAATTTGCCGATGTGCGCTCTGAGATGGTAAACCTGATGGAAGAGATGAATATGAAAATTCGCTATCATCATCATGAAGTTGGCCTCTCTTCGCAGCAAGAGATCGAAACAGAGCCTTCTGCTTTTCCCAAAATAGCTTCAGATGTTTTTTGGATGAAAGATATCATTCGTAATATCGCACTGGAAAATGGACTGACAGCTACTTTTATGCCAAAGCCTCTCTACAATCAGGCAGGCAACGGTATGCACTTTCATATCCAATTGCGCAAAGCTGGCAAAAACCTCTTCTACAAAAAGGGAAATTATGCTGATCTTTCCGAGGAAGCTCTCTACTTTATCGGCGGTATCCTGAAGCATGGTGCTTCCTTGACCGCTTTCACCAATCCCAGCACAAATTCGTTCAAACGCCTTTTACCCGGTTTTGAAGCTCCGGTACAGCTTTTCTTCGGATTGGCAAATCGCTCGGCTGCGATCAGAATTCCCAAATATTGCACCAGCGAAGATAGCAAACGCATCGAATTCCGTACCGGTGATGCTACTTGTAATAGTTATCTGGCAATGAGTGCGCTCTTGATGGCTGGCTTAGACGGCATCAAAAACAAGATGATGCCAACCAAAGAAAATGGCTACGGTCCCTTTGATGATAATGTGCATGCTTGGCCGCCAGAAGAACTGGCAAAACTGCATCATATTCCCACCAGCTTACCAGCTGCCTTAGAAGCTCTGCAAGCAGATCATGATTATCTATTGGCCGGAGATGTCTTTGATCAGGAATTGATCGACAGCTTTATCGCGGTGAAGATGAAAGAGGTGAAGGCACTGGCCAAACGCCCGCATCCCTTCGAGATGGAAATGTACTATAATTTATAATCTGCCTAATATTGAAAAAGCCCGAACAGAAATGTTGGGGCTTTTATTTTTGCTTTACAAAAATTCCTGAAATCAAACTAATTTACAAGTCTAGTTTATCGAAAATTTGATAATTCATAGTAAGTGAGGTATTTATGCAAAAATTAATGAAAATCATCAATGATGAACTCAGTGCCTTAAGCTCTGAATCTACTGCAATTATTGCTCGTTTCTACTGGGCAGATAAAATATTTTATCGACTTAACTCAGGATTCTCAAATCTGGAATACTCTGTCAGGGCAGATAATGATACACTTTTTCCCATATCTTCTATGACAAAGCAGTTTACTGCAGCAGTTATATACAAATTGCAAAAACAAGGTCTCTTAGATTTTCAAAACTATATAAACTATTATTATCCTCAGTTACATGATCTTACTAAGAAGATAACGATAAAGCATCTGCTAGATCATACTTCCGGGCTGACCGATCCTTATCTTAATGCTCAAAATTGTCAAACCTACAATTTGACAAATAAAGCTGTGCTGGAGATTATTTATCAACAGGCAGAATTACTATTCACACCTGGGGAAAAATTCCATTACTGTAATTCAAATTATGTTTTGCTAAGTCAAATTGCTGAGAAAGTAAGTGGTAAAAAATTCAGTAATTTATTGGATGAGCTTATTTTTAAGCCGCTCAAAATGAGAGATTCTCTGCTTTATGATAAAAGATATGTGATAAAAAATAGAGCCTACGGCTATAGAAAAAAAGCCCAGAATAAATATTATACAACAGACTTACTTTGGTTATCTTATGGAGATGGTGGCATATTTAGTTCGATAAAAGATCTGCAAAAATGGTATTTTGCCTGCAGGGATAATCTTTCTTTCAGAGCAGCTATTCTGGATTCGGAAGAGCTGCGATCTGAAGCTAAGCTGAGATATAGTTTGGGTTGGTTTATAGTTGGTAGAGATGATTGCGAAATGCTATATCATTTAGGCGGTGATCCGGGTTTTGGCTCTATCATCGCTTATTCACCTGGCAAAGATTTTGGTTTTATTATTCTAACCAATCTGGACGAAGCATGGAAAAATTTAGAAAAACTGAGAAAAAATATCTATCTCCATTTTGCTGAAAGCTATAGCTAATAACTCTTCGTTATTTTTTCAGCGCAATCGTAGCCGGGCTACGGCGGCCGATAACCGGACCATCTAGCACTTGGAAGCCGGCAGCTTTCAGATTATCGCGTACTATTCTAGCACAGCTATAAGTGCTAAGTTTGCCACCATTTTGCATTTTGTCATAAACTTTCTGTAGTAATTCTGCACTCCACATCTGCGGTTGTTTTTTGGGTGAAAAAGGATCAAAGAAAACGCGCTGAAAATAGTTGTCCGGCAGCTGATCGATCTCTTTTAAAGCATCTCCCAGAATCAGGCTGATGCGATTGTGGTTGGGATCGGTTAACACATTTTGGGCAGCTAGATTTCGAAAATAATTATACTCGCTGGCCAGTATGGCGGGGATCTCAATTTCTGCCATCATTTTGATAATTTCAGGATCATTTTCCAAAGCGATAATCTCCAGATTGTTGTGGTTTTTGGTAGCAGCTATCGCATTGTAGCCCAAGCCAAAACAAAAATCCAAAATAGGCATGCCATCTGATATTCCTAAAGCATTTACATGCTTTTCAAATGCCTCTTCGATCGCACCGGAAATGGTGTGATAATGTTCGCGAGCTGTTTGATTGTAGGCTGTATAAGAGCCATCTTGGGTTTTTACCAATTTCATATATTTCTCTTCTTTCCAAGGTATCCCAGCAGAATTTCGATTATACCTATCGCTATAAAAATTAGTGGGTAGATCTGATTCATCGGAAATTGAAAACCCAATTGAGCTTCTAGAAGCTTGATAATTCCCAACAGAATCAGCAATATTCCTTTCAACATTAAAATTTCATAGGTCAATCTCATTTTGCATCCTTTTTTTTGGGAGAAAAGAAAACAGCTTTTTAATGTAAAGCTAAATTTAAGAAAGTTGACTTTTCTCAGAGCTTAGCTAATTCTGGTTAGCAGCTGAATTTGTAAAAGAAAATAAAATCTAATGACCAGGAGGAGTTATGCAGAAGATTGTGATATTTTTAGTTTTTGCCTTTGTTATAATCAGTTTGTCAGCTACTGCAAAGCAGGCTTTATTTATAGGGAACAGCATCACTTACATGGGAGAGATACCTCAGAAATTTGAAACTATAGCGGATGCTTTTGGCGATAGTGTGGATGTGACTCTGCATACACCAAGTGGCACTGGCATTGGCGATCATGTAGACAGTGAAAGTCTTTATGAAACAATCAGGCAGGGAAGTTGGGATTATTTTATTATCCAACCCGGATCCGGTGAATCTCCTGGGACTTCTACTCCACCCGAAATAACCTTGGAGCGGATCGAGACAATCCTAGATTCTGTATATTATTACAATCCTTATGTGCAACCACTAATTTATCAAATTTCCTGCCGTACTTGGGGGCATACTGCAGAAGAATTGGCTACCTACAATGAGACAATGGATACAATTCTTGATAATGTACAATATTGGGCTGATAATACGGAAACCTTTTTGGCTCCAGTAGGCGAAACTCTGCGTGAGGCCTGGAACGAAAATCAAGATATCTTATTTTGGTATGATTTTGATGATATTCATCTGAACGAGCATGGTTCCTATTTGGCAGCTTGTGTTTTCTATGCTACTATTTTTCAAAAGACCAGTTCTGGATCAGAATATTTGGGTAACTTGTCTGCTGAGGTTGCGGCAGAATATCAGGCAAGGGCTGATAATATGACTTTGAATAATTTTCCTGATTGGCGGATAAATACCTACAATTTTTGGCTAGATTTCCAGGTAGAACAGATCTCTAATCAAATCAGTATCAGCAATTTGTCCCAAAATCTGGATAATTGTTTTTGGGATTTTGGTGATGGCACAACTTCAGCTGATTTTGAACCGGAGCATAGCTATCAAGCGGAGGGAGTTTATGAGATTACCATGCAGGCAAATGTAACCTATAATAGCGGCGTAGAAGCAGTTTTAGAAAAAACTGAAGAGATAACAGTAGATGAGGTAATAGTCAATGCTGAAACGAATATTGTTGAGCCAGGACTAAATATTATGGTCTATCCCAATCCTGCTAGATTAGGTCTAAATAATCAGATTAATTTTAGTCTTAATTTAGCGCAAGTAGGTGAATATTCTTTGGTAATTTTCAATCTGAAAGGGCAGAGAGTAAAAACCCTGACAGGAGTAAAAAACAATTCTGGGGAAGATGTAATAATTTGGGATGGGCTAGATGAAGCTGGCAAGCTGGTAAGTAGTGGATTATATTTTTCTAATCTGCATGTAGGCGAGCAAGTTTATCAGCAGAAGCTAATGCTCTTAAAATAGTTTATCTACAGCTTATCAAAGCTAACAGGGTAAGCTGAGTAGAAATTATAGGTTAAATCTTTTACCAGATTTAAGGCTAAGTAGAGCTTAGGACTTGCTCATAGATCTGCTTCATCTTAGCATCAAAGCAAACCAGATAGATCTCCTGCAGCGAGGTGGGATTTTGCCTGAATTTTTTCACTTCAGCCAGCACGATTTTGGCGGCAGCTTTCGGCGGATAGCCATAAACTCCGCAACTGATTGCCGGAAAAGCAATTGAGCCCAGATTATATTTTTCTGCCAACTGCAATGAGTTTCGATAGCAACTGGCCAATAACTCAGCTTCTTGCTTGTGGCCGCCTTGCCAAACCGGACCCACTGTGTGAATAATATATTTTGCCGGTAATTTGTAGCCCGGAGTAATCTTTGCTTGGCCGGTTGCACAGCCTTTTAGCTTGAGGCAGGCGGCTAATAATTGATTACCGGCAGCGCGGTGAATAGCACCATCTACTCCACCTCCGCCCCGCAATGAGTTGTTGGCAGCATTGACGATGGCATCGACTTTTAGCTGGGTGATGTCGGCTTGGATAATCTTGATCATTGGGTTTTCCTGTTAAACGAGGTAAGCTGGTAATGTGTTATTGGCTTTATCAAAGTCCAAATTGATACTAACCATAAATATTTCGGAATTGCTATATACTTTATCAAATTTTCTGATATTTTTTTGTGTGCCCTTGTTCCACTTAACCTCAAGCGCAATTAATCTATTATCCTCACGCAAAATAAAATCAACTTCCTGGTGATTTTTGGTTCTCCAATAATTAATTTTACTGAGCGGTTCTGCTTTTTTTTGTAATTGAGAAAAGATACAATTTTCCAAGAGCTCACCTCTATCTGTTCTAAATTCAATTTCAGAAAAATTATTGATCAACAGATTTCTTATACCGTTATCGAGAAAAAAACATTTGGGTGTTTTCCGTAATTCCGTAACCAGATTTTTGTAATACGGTTGGATTAACTTGATAATATAAGCTTGTTCAAGCGCATTTATATAATGTTGCAAGGTTTGTTTATGTAGTTTTATCTCGGTAGCCAGTTTAGAAAAATTTAGTTCTTTTCCCATAATGGTAGCTAATAGTCTTACTAAATGGTTGAATTGGTCTGTTTTTTCTAATTTGAATATATGGCGAATATCTTTTAGAATGTATGATGTTACGATATCTTGCAGAATTCTAATTTTATCTGCTTTTTTATTTTCTAAGACGACTTTAGGGAAACCACCAAAGATCAAGAAATCTTGGTATAAAGCGTTTAATCGGGTTTTATCAAATCTCAGAGGGTCATCATTTCTTTCCCAAAAATTAAATTCATTCAGCTTTTTACTAAGCTTTGTTTCATTTTTAAATTCACAATATTCACTAAAGCTGAGTGGATAGAGCTCAAAAATTATTTTTCTTCCGACCAAGGATTCCTTGAATTTTTGACGGATTTGTAATGATGATGAACCACTTAAAATTAGCTTATATCGCTCTGAGTAATGATCAACAAAATATTTGATCAAGCTTGAAAAATCATTGGCATATTGAATTTCATCAATAAAGATAATGTTTCTACGCTCTTCACTTAAACCTCGCGAATCTAAAAAAGCTTTAAATTCTGCGGCTCCTTGATTGAGAATTGATAAGTATTCAGGGTTTTCTAAATCTAAATAAAAGCTATCCCTGCTTTCACTCATCAATTTTTTCATCAAGGTTGTTTTACCCACTTGTCTAGCTCCCAAGATAAAAATAGCTTCATCTCTTGCTAAGGCAGCTCTTACTTCATCATCGATCAAACGTTTATAGTATTTCATAGCTCATCTCCTGCGGCAATATATAGATATAGTGTAAGAATAGTCAAACTATTTTTACAGAGCAGTGTAAGAATAGTTAAACTATTTTGCTAGTACAGTGTAAAAAAAGTAAGACTATTTTCACACTCGATGCTTTTTTTTACGCTGTAAGAAAAATAGCAATTAGCAGAAAAAATTGCCGCAACTGTTAGTTTGATTCCGAGTTTTCTCGGATAAATTCTAAGCTTTTTTCACAGATGAAATTTTGATCATAATCCAAAGTTGCCACGTGATAAGAACGATCCAACCAGAGCAATTTATTTGTTGGATTGGGAAGTTTGTTGTAGGTGAAGATCGCGCTTTTGATGGGAATAACATGATCTTGGCGGGATTTGAAAATCAGGGTGGGAGTATGGATTTGGGCTAAATTTTGGCGCACGATTTTCAGCATTTTCAGCATTTCATGCACCCCGGCTGTGGGAGTGCGCGCATAGGCGATCTCTTTTTGGGAGGGGTCGGCAATATCAGAGGCGATAGCTTTGACTGAAGGGAGGAATTTCTTGATGATTGGCACAAACCAGAGGCTGGGGTCAGTAAAGACGCAAGCATGATTGATCAGAATGAGACCGCTAATTTCAGGATGCTTATTGGCCAGGTAAAGTGCTAAGCCGCCACCTAATGATAAACCGCAAAGATAGATCTCTTCAGCTCGTTTCTGCAGTTTTTGGTAGGCTCGCTCCAGATCTTCTACCCAATCCAGATAACTTACTTCATTCAGGTCTTGCCACTTGCTGCCGTGCCCACTAAGGGTTGGAAGCTCCACATTTAGGCCTTGATCCGCAAAATAGTGAGCTATGGGTAGCATCGAAGAGGTAGTGGATGTAAAGCCGTGAATTACCAAAACAGCAATTTTTCTATCTGTCTTGTGGGAAAAGGGCTGATGATATTTGCTAAAATCCATGTTAACCTCCTGGATTAATTGCTTTGCCAATTTTTACTTTTTTCGATCGCTTTTTGCCAATTGTTCAATAAGGTTTGACGCTGAGCTTCGGGAATTTTTGGGGAAAATATTTTATCCACTTTCCAATATTTTTTTAGTTCCTGCTGATTTTTCCAAAATCCCACAGCCAAACCCGCAGCAAAAGCAGCGCCCAAAGCTGTAGTTTCTGTCATCTGGGGACGGATCACTTCCAGATTCAGCAGATCTGCCTGAAATTGCATCAGAATCTCGCTGGCTGTCATACCACCATCTACTTTCAGATCTTTCAATTTCACTTGAGCATCTTTCTGCATTGCCAGAAAAACATCGTTGGATTGAAAAGCTGTAGCTTCCAAAACTGCCCGCGCTACATGAGATTTATTCACGAAATGAGTTAATCCCAAAATAGCACCGCGGGCCGAATCATCCCAATGCGGAGCAAAAAGCCCGGAAAAAGCCGGCACGAAATAGACTCCGCCGTTATCAGATACTTGCTCGGCCAAATCGTTTATTTGGGAGGAGTGACGGATAAAACCAAAATTATCACGAATCCACTGCACCAGCGAGCCAGCTAAGGCGATGGAACCTTCCAAGGCATAAAGTGGTGCTGCCTCGCCCAGTTTGTACGCCACCGTCGTCAACAGCCCGTTTTGGGAGTGAACGATCTTGTTGCCGGTATTGAGTAGCAAGAAGCAGCCGGTGCCATAAGTATTTTTGGCTTCTCCGGCCGTGAAACAGGTTTGACCAAAGAGAGCAGCTTGTTGATCGCCCAAAATGCCACTTACTGCCACCGGAAATTTGAAGCAAGTTTTGGTCTGCCCGTAAATTTCGGAAGAGGAGCAGATTTGGGGCAACAATGAGGCGGGAATATCGAAAATATCCAATAATTTTTGATCCCATTGCAAAGTTTCCAAATTCATCAGCAGTGTCCGCGAAGCGTTGGTCACATCGGTTTTATGCTGTCCGGTCAGGTTCCAAAGCAGCCAGCTATCGATATTACCGAAGAGGGCATTACCGTTTTCAGCAGCTTGGCGCAGGCCGGGGATATTATCCAGCAACCACTTTAGTTTGGAAGCCGAGAAATATGTGGCGAGTGGCAATCCGGTTTTGCTGCTGATCTGTTTGGCATCTGGGCGCAGATCGTGGCAGATCTTTTCGCTGCGCGTATCTTGCCAGACTATTGCCTTGTGATAGGGTTGGCCGGTTGAGCGGTTCCAGACCAAACAAGTTTCGCGCTGATTTGTGATGCCGATCGCAGCAATATTTTTGGCAGAAATTCCAGCTTTTTGCATAGTCTCTGCGATCACCTGCTGCGTGTTTTGCCAAATTTCATTGGCATCGTGCTCTACCCAACCTGGCTGCGGGAAATATTGACGATGCTCCATTTGACTGGAAGCCAGAACTTCGCAATCATGATCCATTAACAAAAAACGAGTACTGGTAGTGCCCTGATCAATAGCTCCGATATATTTTTTCATCAGATAATTCTCCTGAAAAGCTTAGAGTTTGTCTTCAACAGATTTCACTTTTCCCGCGATGCGATTCTTTTTACTAGCACGATAATCTACTTTCAGAGTCAAACCCAATCTTTCAAAATCGGGAGCAAATTTTAGAAACAACTGGTTCACAAGATTCAGCACATCCTGCCAGTCACCTTCCAAAACAGAGCCCATCGGCGTCAGCTGATGCTGCACTTTACTATCTTTTTTTATCTCAGCAATTACTTGCGCCACAAAAGGAGACAAGCTGGGCCCGATATCATAGGTCACCAGCACCAAATCACAAATTACATTGTATTTTTTCATCTTATTTACCTCGTTTATTTATTTTACTTTAACCTTTATACTTTATCCTTTTCACTTTATCCTTCATCTCAAACCCACTTCTGACAAATATTTATCAGATTATTGGTCGAGCTGTCGTAGGCTGTGCATTTTGCCTCGCTTTGCAATTGCGGCAATATTTTTTGGGCTAACTGTTTGCCCAGTTCCACTCCCCATTGATCAAAGCTAAAGATATTCCAAATGACACCTTGCACGAAAATCTTATGCTCATAGATCGCTATCAGGGCGCCCAGATTGTGGGGAGTGAGTTTTTTCAGGAGAATAGAATTGCTGGGATGATTTCCGGCAAAGACTTTGAAGGGGAGGATTTGCGATATTTCTTGGCTGGTTTTGCCGGAATTTTCTAGTTCTGCTCGCACTGTCTCAGCAGATTTTCCCTGCATCAAAGCTTGGGTTTGAGCCAAAAAATTAGCCAGCAGTTTGGGATGATGATCGCTAAAATTATTCAGGGGATTAATCGCTGCGATAAAATCAGCCGGGATCAGCTTGCTGCCTTGATGCAGCAGTTGGAAAAAAGCGTGTTGACCGTTGGTGCCGGGTTCGCCCCAGATTATCGGGCCGGTTTGATAGTTTACTGCTTCTCCCCTCCGTGAGATGGATTTGCCATTACTTTCCATATCTGCCTGTTGCAGATAAGCCGGGAAACGATGTAGATATTGATTGTAAGGCAGAATAGCCACAGTTTCTGCACCCATAAAATTATTGTACCAAATACCCAAAAGCGCCAGATTTACCGGGATATTGGTGGCAAATTCTGCGGTTTGGAAATGTTGATCAATAGTAGCTGCTCCGGCTAAGAGTTCAGCGTATTTCTGATAGCCCACAGTACAGGCGATGGAAAGTCCGATCGCGCTCCACAAAGAGTAGCGACCGCCTACCCAATCCCAAAATTCAAACATATTTTTCCCAGAGATTCCAAAATCCTCTACTCCTTTTTGGTTGGTGGAAATTGCTACAAAATGTTGGGGAATATTTTCTCTGGTCGTAAATTGCAAAAACCAATCTCGAGCCGAATGGGCATTGGTCATGGTTTCTTGAGTGGTAAATGTTTTGGAAGCGATCATAAAAAGAGTGGTTTCCGGATCCAGATCTTTCAGAGTTTCTGCCAGATCGGAGCCATCAATATTGGAGATGAAATGCGGGGTAATATCTTCCCAATAAAATTTTAGCGCTTCGCAAACCATTTGTGGTCCCAGATCAGAGCCACCGATGCCGATATTGACAATGTCAGTAATCGGTTTGCCACCAAATCCCAGCCAATCTCCCGAACGGATCTGCTCGGAAAAATCTTGCATCTGCTGCTGCACCCGACGAATTTGTGGCATAATGTTTTTGCCATCCACCATAAGCTGAGTTTTTTCGCTGCGCAAGGCTGTGTGCAAAACGGCTCTGTTTTCGGTAAGATTGATCTTATCTCCGGCAAATATTTTCCGGATCGCATCTTTTAGTTCGCACTCTTCAGCCATTTGATAGAGCAATTGCATAGTTTCTTCTGTGATAATGTTTTTGGAATAATCCAGTAGAATCTCATTGTGTTGGATATGAAATTTGTCGAAGCGCTGCTTGTCTTGAGCAAACAGATCTCGCATTTGAATATTTTGCAGCGCTTGCTGGTGCGCTGTCAGTTTCTGCCAAGCAGTTGTTTTAGTTGGATCTATATTTTTCATCATAATATTCTCCTAAAAAATTTTAGGAAATATTTGTTATCCTAAAATTTCAGGCAAGCGAAATCTTGGGGCAATGTTTTTTCGATAGAAAACAGAAGTCGCTGGGGCAGCTTGAGCTTTGTAAATTGTTAGAGATAAATTCTTCAGTTTTGCTGCTTATAACCAATCTGCAATTATAGTGAGTTGGATTGAAATTCGTCTTTATTCTAAAATAGTTTTAGTTGCATATCATCTTTAATTTTTGGTGGATGAAATGTTCCGATAATGATAAAAGGATTCCTAGCCACATTATGATGTCGATGTGTAGTTCCCATAAAAAAAAGTAGATCCTTGTTATGAATAAAATGAGTAAGATATTTTTCTTTAACCTTTTGTAGAGCAATTTTTTCAGTAGCATATCGCTTCAAGCAATTCCAATAAAGAGCACCAACTTCCCAGTCTTCAATCATAATTTTTCTTTCTTTTCCGTCTTCTGTAGAAAAAATATATTTAAATTTATAAGGTAATTTTCTTAAGTTCGGTTTACTTGGGACTACCTCAAAAAATTGGGGCTGAGTAAAATATGCTACTTGCTTTTCACTCCAATATTTCTCATTTTCTGGCTCAAAAACAAAATCTTTGATTTCTTTAGGTTTTACTGTAGCTAAAGATATCTGACTTGTTCTGAAAATATCAATTAATTCTGAAAGAGAATGATAAATTTTACTTTTTTGAACTATTTTTTTTCGCTCTTCCCAATTGTTATCAGTTGAAATACTATCCACAATCTTTATATTGGCATCATTTTTTAATGGTCGATAGCTTTCGATTCTAAAATCAGTTTTGTTACGAAGTAAATCTATTTCAATCCATTGATACTTGGAAAATTTTTTAAACTCATCTAACTTACGAAATCTAATTGGATAAATCCTAATCCATTGACCACATTCTGTTAAGCCAGCTGTGCAAACCAATTCTCCATATTTTTGAGACAAATTTGGATATGTCTTCACAACCATTAACACCCTCTGTTTTTTTAGATTGTCAGCTAAATACATACTTCCCCCTTTTTTATAAATGTTTTATCTGCACCTCATTAAACCTATTCTTAATCTCATTTGTTATCTGTTTTCTATGACAAAAATCAGCATCTGCTTCAAAGCAAGTCAAGGCCACTCTGCTCTCTTTTTTAAAAATTTCCATGATTTTATCTAAAATTAGCTCATTATCTGCCAAAATATCTTTTCGATAAAGTTTAAAGAGAGCTTGATAGTCGGTTTTAGATTTTAAATTCTTCCTTAATTCTGAAGGAATACCTAAATCAGGAAGGTGAATATATTGAATTTTTGCTAATTTCAAAAACTCTCGGAAACGTTTTTTATTAAAATTATATTTCATTGATTGCGGATTTTTTCTCACATCAATTACAATTTTGATATTATTCTTAAGCAACCGATTTAAGTATTCATCTATTGTTATTCCTTCATAACCTAAACTAAAGATTATATTATCTGATTCCTGCTTGTTGTATTGGTCAATCTCTGATAACTCTTGTTTAGATAAAATTCTGTTTTTTATCTTACTTCTTGCAGCAAAACTTGGATACTGAAGATACGATTCTCTGACAATCTCTTCAATACTTTTATCAGAATACTTTCTATGAAGCTCTCGAATATTTTTCTGATCTTCTTTTTTTAAAATAGGGAAAAAACTAATATCTTCTTCTAACCTGAAATCTTCTGTATCTTGTAAAAATTGCTGATTTATCAAAATCTCCTTATCTTGATAGCTAATAATACTAAAAGATCCATACTTATATGGGAAAAAACTATATATCTTGGAATCATTATCTTTCATATAAAGAAATAATAGTTTTTCTAAATATGTCCTTTTGAGGTTACCACCAAAATATTCGATAAATCCTAATAAAAATTTTCTTCTATAATACATCTATTCTCCTACATTTATTTACTACCTAAAATCAATCATTAGACAAGTCAATAAGAAACTTAATAATTTCTTAAGATACAAGTTAACAATTTTTGGACACATAATTCGTCTGAACCAAATTTGCTCTTGTCATTTCATAAAGATTACCTTAATTTTTCAGATTACTCGAAAAGGAGAAAAAAGATGATAAATTACGGATTTTATAAAGAACTTAATTGTAGCTTTTCAGAAGCTGCAGAGCTGATATTACCCCTAATCAGCAAGCACAATTTCAGCATCGTAACTCAGATCGATCTGAAAGAAAAATTTTCGGAAAAGCTGGGAATTACTTACCCGCAATACACTATACTAGGCTTATGTAATCCCAAACTGGCGCATAAAGCGATCAGTGTAGAACCTGATGCTGGTCTTTTCTTGCCCTGTAATATGGTGGTCTATGAAAAAGGCGATAGAGTGGCGGTGGGAATAATGAAACCATCCCAGATGATGGATATGATCGAGAATGAGAAAATCGGGGCAGTAATCTCTGAAGTGGAAGACCATCTCAAGCAATTGTTTGCTGAGATTGAGTTAACCCATTCCCAATCAGAATTATGATTGGAGAGAGATTATGGCTATTATCTAGCTATCTTTCCAAATCATAAGTCAGCGATTCTTCCGTTTCCGGATCGAAGAAATGCATTTTTTCTGGTTGCATGGTAAAGGGCAATGCTTCTCCCACAGTAATATTTTCCCGTTTTTCTGTTCTAAATAGAAGTTTTTGCCCCTGCATCTCAAGATAGAAAATCACTTCATTACCCATTGGTTCTACCACTTCTACCAGGGCAGCGATAGAGGAATCCGGAGCGAACTTGATATTTTCGGGGCGAATGCCCAGAGTGATCTTTTTTCCCAGATAGTTGGTTAATATTTTTTCATATTTAGATGCGACCGGGATTTTGAAACTTCCTACTTCGAAGCAGAGCTGAGAATTTTGGCTGATAGTTCCCTCTAGGAAATTCATGGGCGGAGTACCGATGAAGCCGGCTACAAATTTATTTTTGGGGAAATCATAGAGGTTGAGTGGAGTATCAACCTGCTGTAAAAGGCCATTATTCATTACGCAAATACGATCTCCCATTGTCATAGCCTCCACCTGATCGTGAGTTACGTAGATCATGGTAGTTTGCAGTTTGTTGTGCAATTTACTGATTTCGGCCCGCATTTGCACGCGCAATTTGGCATCCAGATTGGAGAGCGGCTCATCAAAGAGAAATACTTGAGGCTTGCGTACGATAGCACGACCCAAAGCTACGCGTTGGCGCTGTCCACCCGAGAGAGATTTTGGTTTGCGCTCCAGCATCTCGGTTAATCCCAAGATTTCGGCAGCTTCCAAGACCATTTTCTTGATTTGGGCGCGAGGATATTTGCGCAATTTCAAAGCATAAGCCAGATTTTGAGCAACTGTCATATGAGGATAAAGTGCATAATTTTGGAAAACCATGGCAAGATCACGATCTTTGGGTAATACATCATTTACTACGCGCTCGCCGATCTTGATGGTGCCGGCGCTGATCTCTTCCAATCCGGCTATCATCCGCAAAGTAGTGGATTTTCCACAACCCGAGGGACCTACCAAAACCATAAATTCGCGATCTGCAATCTCCAAATTCAGCTGATCGACGACGTTCTGCTTGCCGTCATAAGTTTTTCCAACATTTTCCAAACTAACTTTTGCCATAACAATTCCTCCGATTTGGAGAAATATGAGATAGTTTTTTGTGTCAAATAAAATGTGTGGGCATAGCCTTGTAGATACGATTGTGGATACGATGGGGATGCGATTGGCATACGGTTGTGCTTACGGCGGGAATAGACATAAAATGGATAATGAATATCCCTCTACGTTTCACTTTGACGCGACAAGATGAAGAATAAAACCCCGTGAAATATCTTCTATTTCACTGGGGTCATATGAGACTGGAGTTGGTCCGGTATATTCACCTCAATCCGCTTCGGGCCGGGATCGTGGTCGGATA
>JAWOEN010000032.1:0-4472 GCA_046482725.1 Cloacimonadales bacterium (SeqCode) | reverse complement strand
CAGGCTTTTTGAGAAAGATCCTTTGATGAAACAGTTCAGTCAGAAAGCAAAGCAGTTCAAGGAGATTTTGCTGGACGCGCCAGCTGGGTATCGCCTATCTAAAAGATGCCTTGGAATTTTCTTTGCATTCGGTTCAACAACTGGACGACAATCTGATGCTAAGCTTATATCCGAGGAGGAAATAGATGTTTACCGGAATCATTGAAGAAATCGGAAAAATAGAAAGAATAATCTCCGGCAGCAGCAAAGCAAGCCTAAAAATTCACTGCCCAAAAGTATTGGGCAAGAGCAAACTAGGCGACAGCATTGCCGTCAACGGAGTCTGCCTAACAATTTCGGACTTGCAGCAAAATAGCTTTAGCGCCGATGTGATGCCAATTACTTTCCAGAAAAGCAATCTGCATAAACTGCAGATCAATTCACCGGTCAATCTGGAGCGAGCAATGCCTGCTACTGGTAGATTTGGGGGGCATCTGGTCAGCGGACACGTCGATAACGTAGGAAAAATCAGCAAAATTACGCGTGAACAAAACGCTGTGCTTCTGCAAATTTCAGCAACTGAAGAAACTCTAAAATATCTGATCCCAGAAGGTTCAGTAGCTTTGGATGGCATCAGCCTGACCATTGCCCGCCTGCAAAAAGATAGCTTTGTCTGTTCGATCATCCCACATACTTTCCAGCAAACCAATTTGCAGTATAAAAAGAGTGGAGACTTACTAAATATCGAAGTTGATGCTTTGGGAAAGTATATCTATCATTTTCTAAAGCGAACAGCCAAGCCAGCTCTAGATCGGACATTTTTAGCAAAACATGGATTTTAGAAAATAACATATAATGAGGAAAAATTATGACGTTGAATAAAATAACAGAAGCGTTGGAAGATCTGAAACGTGGAAAGATGGTAATCGTGGTGGATGATGAAAATCGTGAGAACGAAGGAGACTTTATCATACCGGCAGCTCAAGCAACACCAGAAGCGATAAATTTTATGATAACCCATGGTCGTGGCTTGGTCTGTATGCCAATGAGCGCTGAAGCACTGGATCGCCTCAAGCTGCCGCCCATGGTGCAAGACAATTCCGATCCCTTTCATACAGCTTTCACTGTCTCGCTAGATCATAGATCCACTTCCACCGGCATCTCCGCTTATGATCGAGCTCAAACTATCCAAGAACTTTTGAATGAAGCTAATAGCGAAAAAGATTTTGTCAAACCCGGGCACATCTTTCCACTGCGCGCCCACAAAGGTGGAGTTCTGCAGCGGGAAGGACACACGGAAGCGGCTGTTGATTTAGCCAGATTGGCAGGTTTCGCACCTGCTGGAGTAATTTGTGAAATCATTTCGGAAAATGGTGAGATGGCAAGATTGCCCGAGCTGATGGAATCTGCCAAAAAATGGAATCTCAAAATCATCAGCATCGCCGATCTGGTGAGCTACCGACAAAAAAATGAAAGTCAGGTTAAGCGAGAATTAGTCATCGATCTTCCTACCAAATATGGCAATTTCAAACTTTATGCTTACAGTGCTGAAGATTCGCTAGAGCCACATATAGCTTTGGTAAAGGGAAATCCTTGGGAGGAAGATGATTTTATCTTGGCTAGGCTGCATTCAGAATGCTTTACCGGAGACCTTCTAGGCTCGCTGAAATGTGATTGTGGATCTCAGCTGGAAAAAGCTCTGCAGACAATTGAGCAGCATAATTCAGGAGTTTTATTATATTTACGTCAGGAAGGACGCGGGATTGGCTTGTTAAATAAATTAAAAACTTATCAATTTCAGGAAAAAGGATTTGACACAGTCGACGCCAATATTAAATTAGGTTTTGTTGCTGAGATGAGGAATTATTTAACAGCTTCTCAAATCCTTAAAGATTTGGGAATCGCCAAGGTAAATTTACTTACCAATAATCCTCATAAAATTGATCAGTTAACCAGATACGGAATAGAAGTGCAACGTAAGGCGATCGAAATCGAACCTTTAGCCGAAAATATCGAATATTTACGGACTAAAAAAAATCGGATGGGACATCTGCTGCAATGTTGCAATTAATAAATTTAAATTCGGTTGAGTGGTTGGCTTCGGTAGGATATCCCCCCTCTTATCCTATTGGACCCACCATTTCGGCCGATTTTTTTTTGCCCAGTTTTATCATCAAACAAACCTTTTCTTTAACCCAAAAAAATACTAACCAATAAAATCGGAGGAGAAATATGAAAACTTATGAAGGAAATTTAAGCGGTAAGAACTTGAGATTTGCTCTGGTCGCCAGTAGATTTAATGAATTTATCACCGGCAAACTGGTGGCTGGTGCAGTGGATTCTCTGAACCGACATCAAGTCGCTGCAGCCGACATTTCACTAACCTGGGTGCCAGGCGCCTTTGAAATTCCCCTATTAGCGCAAAAGCTGGCTGCCACCAAAGATTATGATGCAGTTATCTGTTTGGGAGCGGTAATTCGCGGAGCAACTCCGCACTTTGATTATGTAGCTGCCGAAGTAACCAAAGGTATTGCCAAAGTAAGTTTGGATCATCAATTGCCAATAATTTTTGGTGTGCTGACCACAGATACGATCGAACAAGCAATCGAGCGAGCCGGAACCAAAGCCGGAAACAAAGGCTTTGATGCAGCTACCAGTGCGATCGAATTGGCCAATCTAATGAATTCAATTTAAGCGCAGAGCTAATAAAAAAGCCCCGAATTATTCGGGGCTTTTTTATTAGCAAAAATTTTCTTGCTCAATCATACTTGATCTTATAGCCGATTTCGATCTTCTGCTGCTCTTGAGGAGCCAACTCGAATTTCCAAGTTAGTTTGCCTTCTCTTTTATCTTCTGCCGACTGCTCTTCAAAGGCCACACTTGGCTCTAAATAAGCGATGTTTATATCTTTGTTCCTAGCCAAAGGAGCTTGCTCTAGCAAGATGATATCAGCCCTGTCGGACCGAAAATTTTCCACTGTAATCTGATACTTCAAAACTTTGATCTCTTTGTTGCTGATAAAGCCTTTATCAGCTTCATCCTTGATCTTTTCAAATTTCACTTTGATGTTCTCATCGATTCCCAAACTAAAATCTACCTCTTCTTGCGGTAAAAGCATTGGTAAATTTACTTTCGCCACAAATGTATTGGCATAAAAGAGATCAGCTGTTCCCGGTAAAAAAGTCAGCTCCGAGCTATTTTTCATAGTTGCTTTCACATAAGCTTTTTCAGCAATTCTCGGTAAGATATAATGCACTGTGGAAATATCTAATATCTCGGTAGCAACATTGTACTCTTCATTTTGGTTGCCCGCATTGACTGTAACTTTTTGCTTGAGCTGATAATTTTTTCTATTGCCGGCTTCGGAAATCAACAAACTCTCGATCTTCTGTCTATCACGATATTCGCCTTGCTCCAGCTGATTGGCAAAACCATCCATCTCATAAACCACTTCGTTTGCTCTGCCACCTCTAATATTCAATTCTTGAGCTGCCGGGGCACTGGCCACTTTGTCGGCATAGCTTCTATTTCCCAATCTGTTGTATTGAGCATCTATATAGCGCGGGAAAAAATCCGGAATATTGGAGTCGATTGTTGGATCATTTGTCGAAATCTCTAAGCTTACATCTTCCCAATCTTCTTCAGAATTTTGATTGATGATCGCGCCAAACTTCAGAGCAACTTGCTTTTCATCTTCCGAGACAAAGATGTCGTAGCTGGGAGTCCAATGGGCATTGTGCACCGAGTAGGAAACTTGGAAATTTACTTTTTGAGGTTCAAATAGTTCAAAACTGATCTCCATAGTTTTGCTAAACTTGCTTTGAGCTACTTGATTGGCAGTATTGATCTTATTTCTCAGAACACTAATCTGACTATTAATCTCGGCAATTTCGCGTTCGAGCGCACGATACTCTTTTTTGATAGACGCATAATTTTTTTTCGTAAAATTCAAAGTACGCTCTATCTCTTCAAAAGAAAAATCGCTGTTTTCCACAGTCATTCTTTTGGTGGCGCTATTGGCTACTTCTTGCACAAATCTATCAGTTTTGGCTAAGATATCTAATTGGTCTTGCAATGATTGGCGATTGATCTGCAAACTATCGATCTTATTTTGATATTGTGTTATCATTTGATTGGGACGAAGGTTTTCATCGTATTGATTACGCAGCTTAAAACCGAGGATTTTGGCTGAATTGGTCAGCACTTCAGCTCGGGCATTTTCGTTGATCAGACTTTGAGGTAGATTTTTTACCACTATCTTATGTACACCAGCGGAAAAATTTCCTGAGCCTCGGCGCTTGATAAGTGCTTGCGATTGGTAAACAGTAACTGCTTCGATTTTGGTTTCGACAATATTTTCAGCAAAAAGTAAACTACTAAGTAAAATAAGACTTACACAAAACATTCGTTTCATCTTTTCCTCCAATCTTTAGCCGACCACTCCAGCATCGATCAGATCGTGCATATGCAGCATACCGATTGGTCGTTTATCA
>JAWOEN010000019.1:0-3055 GCA_046482725.1 Cloacimonadales bacterium (SeqCode) | reverse complement strand
TTTTCGGTTTGGATTTCTCAAGATTTTGTCATTTCGCATTTGGGAGATAGGTCTGGTCTAAAGGGAATAATGATCTCTTTTCTTTTGGGAGCATTACCCACAGGCCCCGTTTATGTCGCTTTTCCTTTGGCACAAGCATTGCGCCAAAAGGGAGCCAGCTATACAAATATTGTAATATTTCTCTCAGCCTGGGCTTGTATAAAGCTACCTCAGGAACTGGTTGAATTACAATTTATGGGAGCAAAATTTATGTTAGCAAGATTGAGTTTAAGTATCATCTTCATCACATTGATGGGATTAACAATTGATAAATTACTAAAAACAGAGAAAAAATAGGAGGCAAAAATGAAAATTTATGCTCAAATAATTTTAGCAATGCTACTTTTGGTAGTAGGGCTTGAAGCCAAAGAAATCAGCGGGTTGCAAGTGATCGAAAATGTTTATAATCGACCAACTGGAGCAGATCAGGAAGCTGATCTTACCATGTCATTGATCAATTCCCGAGGTGATACTCGCTTGCGAGAGATCAAACAATATCAAAAAGATTTTGGGGACGTTGAGAAGAAGATCATGTTTTTTATTTCTCCAGCTGATGTGCGCAATACTTCGTTTATGAATTGGAGCTATAGCGAAGTGGGTAAAGATGATGACCAGTGGATCTATCTACCAGCTCTAAAAAAAGTGAAGCGCATTTCCAGTGATAGCAAAAGCGATAATTTTATGGGATCGGATTTTACCTATGATGATTTGGGAGATCGACATCCGCAAGCAGATACGCATCAGATATTGCGCGAAGAGATATTGGATGGTGATGAATGTTATGTGGTGCAAAGTATCCCGCAGGAAGCAAATTATATCTATTCCAAAACAATTACTTGGGTCAACAAGGAAAATTGGATTGGTAAAAAGAAAGAATTTTATGATGAAGATGATGATTTACTAAAGATTCTAACTGTGAAGCAAATTCAGCAGATCCAGGGATATTGGATTATCACACATTCTGAAATGCACAATTTGCCGAAAGATCACACTACCAAAATGGTCTTGGAAAATGTGAAAGTGGATAATAACATCGCAGAACGCTATTTTTCCGAACGTATAATGACTAGAGGTTTGTAATGAACTGCATTTTTAGGAAGAGGTAAATGATGAAGAAATTAACAGCGCTAATATTGCTTTTGGCAAGCGTCTATTTGCTAAAAGCTCAGATCAGCCATCACGGATATGTTAGAACTTATTTGGGAACCCGAACAGAGCATGCTGGAGAATATTCAATCATGCAGAATACGTTTAATTGGAAATTGGATTATGGCAAAGGAAATAGTGCATTGCTGATTAATCCGATTTTGGAATATAACGCATTGGACCATAGCTTTCAGACATCTTTGCGGCAAGCCTACATTGATCTCTATTTTGATAATTTTGATTTAAGGATTGGTAAGCAGCAAATCGTCTGGGGTAAATCTGATGGCGTATTTATCACCGACGTGATTTCACCGCGAGATCTGTCTGAATTTATTTTACCGGATTTTGAAGAGATTAGAATCGGAATAAATGCCGTGAAATTGGATTACTATCTGGGTAGTTCTAGTTTTGAAGTGGTCTGGATTCCTACTTTCCAACCCACCATTTTACCAGCTGAAAATTCACTTTGGGCTGTTTCGCCTCCTAATCTCTCCGGAGCGGTAAATCTTGATGAAAGCAAAGCAGAGGTAGCCAATAAATTGGAAAACAGCGAAGTAGCATTCAAATATTCTTTTCTGGGAAGTTATCTGGATTTTGAACTGATGACAGCCTATATGTGGGATGATAATCCTGCATTGCATCTTTTCCCGCAAACTGATTCCAGCCTGACAATTCGGCCGGAACATCATCGCTTGCCTCTGGTCGGTGCCAGCTTCAGCAAGTCTGCCTTGGGGGCTGTTTGGAGAGGTGAAGCTGCTTATTATTTTCAAAAAAACTTTGCTTCTGAATTAATCGCGCAACAAGCAATTGCCGAAAAAGATTATGCCCATTATCTCTTAGGTTATGATCATAATTGGTTTGGGATTAATCTCAGCCTTCAGATCGTGCAAGAATATATCGTCAATTATTCGGAAGATCTAAAGAATGATGAATTTCAAACAACCACTACCTGGTTGCTTGCCAAAAATTATCTGAACGAAACGCTGGAATTGAGCCTGTTTGGCTATTATGGCATTAACGCTGAAGATGCTTTGCTACGACCAAAAGTAAGCTATGACCTTGCAGATGGTCTAAATATTCTCTTGGGCGCAGATATCTTTCTGGGCGAGCAGGGAACATTTGGTCAATTTGCCGATCGAGATTTAGTTTATCTGAAAATGAAGTATTATTTTTAGATAGCGTGAGAAGTGAGAAGGGATGACAGTTACTTTGAGCTGGGATGTGAGGTTTTGAGTTGTAGATAAATATTGAAAAGATTTTTCAACGAACTAGCCCGAACTAAACTAACAAGAGAGTTGTATAAATGGCAGTGATCTGGAGCTGGGAAGTGAGGCTTGTGCGCCCACTGGCGCATTGAGCTGGCTACTGAATAGTGGAAAAGAGAAAGAGAAAGAATTTTCAACGAACCCCAGGAAATTGTGATGGAGCGAGGGAGAGAGGGAGCGACTAAGGCAGAAGTGACTTTTAGCGGGGAAGTGAGGTTTTGAGCTATTGCTGATTTGTAGAAAAGAGAAGAATTTTCAACGAACTATAACGAACTAATCGAACAAGAAGAAAGTTTTTAAATGGTAGTAATCTGGAGCTAGAGAGGGAAGTTTTGAGCTGGTTGCTGAATAAAGAAGAAAATTAGCCACCGAAAACACCGAGCAAGAAATAGCGACGGGCGAGAGAGCGATGAGGCGAAGAGGCAACAGTAATCTTGAGCTGGGGAGTGAGGTTTTGAGCTATTGCTGATTTGTAGAAATGAGAAGAATTTTCAACGAACCCCGGAAAACCAAAGAAAAAAGAAAAAAGTAAAAAGAAAAAGAAGGATTTTCAACGAACTAGAACGAACTAAACCAACAAGAGAGTTGTATAAATGGTAGTAATC
>JAWOEN010000129.1:0-3656 GCA_046482725.1 Cloacimonadales bacterium (SeqCode) | reverse complement strand
GCTGTTACCATTATTGCTACCCATTTGGAAAGTGCCGCCTTGCACGAAAACCATATTTTCCGGAACATCGCTACCTTCCTCCAAGGTAATCTGCTTGCTGATAGTTTCATCTGCTCTCAAGGTAAAAGTTTCTTGGTGCATTTTGTAGCCTTCGGCTTTTACAGTCAGCTCATACTCTCCGATTGGTACGTCCATAAAGTTCTTTCTGGCAGTAGCTGTATAATATTCTCCGCCATCACCGTTTAATTCTATCTTGGCTGTAGTGGGAATTGCCAAAATCTGGATTATCCCGGTCTGCACTTCGGGATATGCTTCAATTGTCTCGCTGCCTTTTGCAGCCAGTGTTACCACCCGTCTTATCTCGTCAGCCTTGGGCATCGATATACCAATTTGTAAAACTTGCGGAGCAATTTTATAGTCAACCACACCACCTTTATGACTTTCACCATTAAATTTCACAGTGGCATTGGGATGAGTCTTCACAGTCAGAGAAGCTCTGATATCAGTGAGAGTGTAAGATTTTGAAGTCTCCGGTTCGGTGATGGTAATCTCTTCTTCTATGGTGGCATAATTTTCTTTTTCTATTCTTAGGGGATAACGGCCCGGCTCAAAAAAACTGCTTTTGGGGGTTTCGCCAAATTTAATATTATCGATATAAACCATTGCACCTTCGGGATTTGTCTGAATGGTCACAGCAGCCGGCATGGCGGGAGTCAATTTTATATCTTTGATTGTAGTAACTTTTTCTGTGGTTGTGAAGTCATGCGTAATAGTAGAAAAGCCTAGTTTCATAATCTGTAGCGTATGCTCGCCTTCTGATATATCAAAGCTTTCACCTGTTCCCAATAATTCACCATCTAGCCATTTTTCCGCATCTGCCGGAGTGGAGAGCACTACCAAAGAATAATCTTTGGGCTTATCTCCCGAGATCCGCAGTTTCCAGACATCGCCGCTTTGCAAGCGGGCAATGCCTTGATCACGCAGAACGATTATCAGCGGCTCATAGCCGATAGCATAAGCTCGCAGCACGCGCTCATCCGGCTGCACATAAACTCCTATCTCGCCCGCGCCTTGCTGCACTTGCGCTACCAATTCGTTATTGGGTTTAAAATCGAGGTCCCCATCCAGATCTGTGGTAAAGATGAGGCAAGCTGCCCGCTCTCCATTGACAGTGCGGTATTGAGCCGGTACAATATTATTGGTTTTCTCAGCCGTGCCCACGATCTGCATCTGGTTGAGTTGCGCTGCCAAACTTACCCACAGCAAACTAAAGATTATTAAAACGATTTTTTTTAGCATTATCTCTCCTAGTTATCAATTTGCTTCTATATTTTCTGACCTTTATTCTAAGATTCTGAAATCAGCCATTTTTATCATTTCGCCATCCGACCATTCGCCAGGTTGCCAGCTACGCACATAGATCAGAGGATCTTTGCCGATAAAATCTACCAATAAAAAAAGATAGCCTTCATCCCCATAGCCGCTGGATCTGTATTGCTGGCGCATGCTTACCCCAAAGACATCTGTCTGCCGATCTTTGCGGCTAAGCTTGAAACTATTGAAAGCCAGATGTATCTCGCGTTGAGCTCGGAAAATTCTCGCTAGTTGCGAAAGATACTCCGTTTTGGAATATTGCAGATATTCGATTTCGGGCTGCTCTCTTTCCAGATCATAATTGCGTTGGGCTGAGCTGGATTGCAGTACTCGGCCCACGATGATCACAGCTTCATCGGCAAAGATCTTTTCCAAAGTTTCCAGATCTCGTGCCAAGAAGGCGGTGCGATATTTTTCTAGAAATTTTATGATTACTTGGCGCTGTCGCAACTCTTGGGAATCGAGATTTTCCTGATCCATAAAATTGTTATAAAGTTCATCAAAAAGCTGAAAATTGAAGTCTCTGATCTTGCCATCTTCCGCAAAATCCACCACGATATATTCCAAACTTTGGGTAGCAAGATCGCTATAAGTACAGGCCACGGGAATGCTGCGTACTTCCCAACCTTCCCAGCTCTTGTTTATATTTACGTCAAATTTGTTATCCAAAAATTTGGGCTGATTGTGTTGGCGAATGCTTTGGATCTTATCTTGTAAAAAAGCATCATCAGCAAATAGTCTGCTGCTTTCAGAATTATCAGCAGTGCTCAAAGCTTGCATAAATTTATTCAGCTCTTGATTGATCTCTTTTTCTACCGGGCAATCTGTAGCAGCTTTCAGGAAAAACTGATATTCCAAATTTTTATCTGAAGATTCCAGCTGGCTAAATTGGGGCTTGGTAGTGGGCTGCTTGGTTTTGGAAAAAGATATTTTGCGGCGATTGTTGAAGTATGGTTTATTCACGCCCTGCCAAATCTGGTCAACCAAAGGAATGCAAGATCTTTCGCGGGCAAAGCGATATTCTATCTCGATATCGAGATCTTCGTAAGCTACGCTGGCACCGGTAAGCTCGCAAAAAGCTTTGCCATCTTTGGCAATGCTACGATATTCGGTGCCGCGCTCCAGATAGACAAATTCTAGCTCCTGCACCGGCTTGCCATCATATTCCAGATCGAAGATTACCGTGCGCAAACTTTCCGAATCGCGTTGATCTCCGGCATAGAAAAAGTCTAGACCAGAGATAATGTTCTGGATTTTGGCAGGGATAATGGTGCGCAAGTTTTCGCCTTGGTAGCTAAGATTGGGTTCCGGCACCGAATTCATCAGAATCATGCTGTAATAGTAGTACTGAAGTGCGCGGGAAATATTGGTATTGGCTAGTTCTGTTTCGGCATTTTTATAGATATCATAGATCAGTTGGCGCCGCTCTTCATACTCTTCTTCCAATTCATCTTGATGTAAATAATAGAGGAAAATATATCTGCCCTTTTCATCTTTAGTGACGCGCGGCTGCAGATTGGTAAAGGATGCAGAAGTATAGGTGGTAACCACCGATTCCAGAAAATCATCCACTTCGCTATTGGTTTCGGAGATAATGTTCTGAAAACTGGAACTGACCATTACCGAGATATTGCCGGATAGCTCTTGCAGTGCTTGTTCGCGTGCAGCTTCTCGCTCGATTGCTTTACCTTCTCCCCAAAACCAGGGGCTGTCATTCGCCTTGATTTCATCAATTGTTTGGGCTGCCAAAATGTTTGGCAATAATAAGCCGCTCCCAAGTATTAAAATAAAAATATTAAATCCCAAATTTCTTTCCATCATTCCATCCTTCATTTCTATATAAATCTAAACCTCTTCAGCGCACAAGCTTTGCTCATCCGCTTTTTATAACTTTCTAGCCACTGTCCGTAAATTGCAAATTTTTCTTTTAGCGGTCAAGAATTTTCCAACTATTCAGAGAATCTTTTCAAAAGAAAATGAAGCGCCTCTCCAGATACTCCCATTCCAACATTCCGCTGAACCGACAGTAATCGGCACAGTCGGAAGCTGAACCAATCTTTGCGTTAAAATCAGCCACCAATTCAAGATAACTACCAATAAAAACTTTTTTTTGTTCGGTTAGCCTGCCCCGTGGAATTCGAGGTACGAGACTATTCCACTGGGGTTCGTTGAAAAAAATTACCGCTTTATTCTGCAATAACTCAAAACCTTTCTGCCCAGCTCAAGATTACTGCCAATAAAACCTTCTTCTTGTTCGGTTTGTTCGTTTTTGTTCGTTGAAA
>JAWOEN010000096.1:0-5251 GCA_046482725.1 Cloacimonadales bacterium (SeqCode) | reverse complement strand
TTATCACCGGCTCAACAAGAATTTGCCAAAATATTTATCTGTAGCAGCGGCAATATCAAAGAGGTCGAGAAGCAATTGAAGATCTCCTATCCTACTGTAAAAAATAGATTGGCAGAAATTCAAGCGCTCTTCTGCCCCAGCAGCAGCAAAAAAGAGAAAACAGAGAAGGATTCCCAAAAGCTTTTAGACCTTTTGGACCAAGGTAAGCTTTCGGTTGAGCAAGTTTTGGCAAAACTAAAATCCCAATAAGGAAGGAGAGAGAAAAATGAAAGAGACGATATATCGCCAAGAACACACTAGGCAAAATCTCCAATCAATGGAGATCGAGATAGAGAGTTATCGGCTAAAAGTAATTGGAACAGAGGAAGATGTTTTACGTTTGGAAGTAGAGACAGAACAAAGCAGAGAGTTGCCAGAGAAAGAATTAGCCAAGCTATTCCAGCTTGATTTTAGCGAGAATTCCGAGAATGGCAAGCTGAGCATCCAAGAGCATCCTGAAGTAGAAAAAGCTCGTTTTCTGCTGGAACTCCCTCACCAGCTGTTTTTGCAGATAAAGAATGTTTCAGCCCAGCTGGAGATTAGTAATTTTGCTGGGCAGCAAACTATCGAGTCTCAAGATGGCTCTGTTTTATTGCAACAAAGTAGTGGCTCTTTGCAGCTAAAAAACCATAATGGTCAGAGCAATGTCGAAAAATATCAGGGTGAGATAAATTTAACCAGCCTCAATGGTGCTGTGCGGCTAAAAGAGTGCCAAGGAGATAGTTCATTAAAATCAATAAATGGAAGTATACGGTTGGCTTCTTGTGGCGGGGAGCTAAAAATTCAGAGCCAAAATGGCTTGGTGCAAGTGGCTAAATGTAGTTTCGACCAAGCTAATGTTTCCAATATAAACGGACAAATTTCTTATCAGTTTGTTCAGATTCCAGCTGGAGATTTCAAATTTCAAAACAAGAATGGGCGCATCCTGCTGGTGATCCCGGAAAAATTGGAATATGATCTGCACGCTCGCACTGAACAAGGCAAAATCAATATCTCCCTTCCGGGTGAATATGCCCAGTCATCGGAAGCGGGTTTCAAAATAATCGAGATGCAGAAAGCCAGTGGCAAGGTCAAGATTTTGGCAGAAAACATCAGAGGCGGAATCTTGCTGAGCAACACTCCCCTGAAAGCTGAAGGCATAAAATCCGGCAAAGGTTTCAAATTTGACATTAATTTTGGCAAACACGAGATTGATACAGAAAAGCTGCAGAAAGATCTTAATGCTACTCTCAACAGCGTCAAAAATGGATTTGGCAAGTTAGATTTAACAAATTTAGCCAACTTGAAAGAGACAGTTATGAAAAGCATCAATCAAGTCATTCCCGCTGAAGATCAACCGCAAGAGCTGGAAGATCTGGTAGAATCAGAGATTTCTGAAGAAATAGCTGCTGAGAAACTAAATTCGCAGCGCAAGATTTTGGAGCTTCTGCAATCAGGTAAGATCGCTGTAGAGGATGCGGAAAAGCTGATCGAAGCATTGGAGGGTAAATAAAATGGATGAAAAGAAAAAAATCCTGGAGATGGTCGGCAACAATAATATCAGTGCGGAAGAAGGCGCCAAATTGCTGGCAGCGTTGGAGATATCACCTCACAAAAAAGCCAGCTCGCCAGCCCGCAGAATACATTTTGAGATCAAACAAAACAATCGTGAAAAGCCACTTTTGAATTTGGCTATTCCATTAAAATTGGCCAAGTTAGGTATTAATTTCTTTCCGCATCAAGCTAAGTTCAAAGCCAACCTACAAAACCGAGATTTCGATTTTTCTCAGATTGATTGGCAGGAGATCATGGCAATGGCAGCAGACGGAGAGGTGGGAGAACTTTTTTATCTGGAAGTGGATGAAGATGATGGTGAGACGATAACAATCAGAGTTTACTTGGATTAGGCGAAAGCCAGCAAAAATTTATAGCTAGGTGTGAAAAAACAGTCACGCCTAGCTATTTCTCTCCAAGTTTCAAAAAAGTATGCATTTAGATTAATCTTATGTTTTCAGCTTTTTCTTTTCAGCTGCCGGGAATAAGATGTTATTCAAAATCAAGCGATAGCCGGGAGAATTTTTATGTAGATCCAGCCTAGTCTCGGGATCTCCAACTTTGTGCTGATAATCTTCCGGATCGTGTCCTCCGTAAAAGGTAAAAGTGCCTTTGCCATAATTTCCATGCAAATATTTCACCTCGTCCAACTGCGGAACTTCAGCCAAGATTATCACACTCTTTTTCACATATTCTTTGTGAAAAGAAGTAGTCTGCCCCAAAAAACCATTGATTGTATTGGTATGATTTTGAGTCAGCATTGTCGGCACCGGATCATACTTGGCAGAAAAATCAAACAGCTGAAAAAAATCTGCTTCAGCCCCGCGTAATTCGGCATAATTGCTAGCATCGATCGAGGAAAATTCATATTCATAAGGATTGGTAACCAAATCAAAATCTTCAAAAGCCAAGCAGTTAGCAAAATCTAATTTTGTTTGATAGTTAGGATCCATCCCATCCCCATCAAAAGCAGCTTCACAAATATCCACATTTTGAGCTGCCAAAGCTATATCAAAAGTATCTGTGGCAGCACACATGGCAAAAAGAAATCCACCATTGGCAATATATTGCTTCATCTTGGCTGCTACTGCTTGCTTTAGTTGCCACACTTTCTCATATCCCAAAGAGTTGGCCAATTCGGTATTGGTTCTCACCTCTTCCTTATACCAATCTGCATTGCGATAATTACCATAAAATTTGCCAAATTGTCCGCTGAAATCTTCATGATGCAGATGTAACCAGTCATACTCATCCAAATCTCCCGACAACACTTCCCGGTCATAAACTTTCTCATACTCGATCTCGGCATAAGTAAGCGCCATGGTAACCGCATCATCCCAAGGCAACGAATTGGGCGGCGTATAAATAGCTATTTTGGGTTCTTTCTCCAAAACTACGATCTCCATATTAGCCTCTTCAACCTCAGCATAGATTTGCGCGATCTCGGCTGCTTGCACTCTTTCATGGCTTACTCCGCGCAAATTGCTCAAGTTGATCAATTCGGCAGAATCTTGCAGCAGAAAAGAGCCGCCTCGATAATTTAGCAACCAACGCACTTCCACTTGCTGTTGCAAAGCAGTGAAAGCTATGCCATAAGCTTTTAGGTGATTTGTTTGTGTCCGATCCATCGGAATCAAGATCTCACTCCAAAGTGGGAAAATTAGAGCTAAGAGTAAACTTATTATCAGATATCTTTTCATGTTAATTTCCTTTGGTTTTTCATGTTTTTTATTGATCATTCTGCTTTTACATAAATGCGCTGAGAATGGTATTGGAGACAAAATAGACTGCTGGCTGCAGCGCCACATGCTTATCTGTTTCTACCAAATAATCTCGATATTTAGCCAAAATATCAGCATATTCGGCTCGAAAATCGCTACCAAAGCGCTGCTGATATTTGCTTAGATCCAAGCCGGAAGCTGTTCTAAGCGCCAAAAAAATAAATTCCTTTTTTAGATCTGTCTCACTCAATTGCTCGGCATTTGGCATGATCTGAGCTGCTTTCGAATCAGATAAATAAGCAGGCAGCAGATTATTCTGATATCTTTTGCCTTGCAAATAGCCGGCAGCACTGGCTCCCAATCCGACATATTCCAGATCTTGCCAATAGGCAGAATTGTGCTGTGAGCCAAAGCCCGGCAAGGAAAAATTTGAGATCTCATAATGCTGATAACCTGCTCCCAACAATTCTGCTCGAATCATCTGATAAAAATCTGCCACCTCAGCATCTGGCGGAATTTCAGATTTTCGGGCAAAGAGTGGGACATCGGGCTCCAAGCTCAAGCAGTAGGTGGAGATATGCTCGGGTCGTAAATCAATCATCTTCTGTAAACTATTTTGCAATGTCGTTTTGCTTTGCTGAGGCAAGCCATAGATCAAATCGAGCGAGATATTATCAAATCCTGCTCGGCGCAAAATCTCAATAGCCCTTTGAGCGGTAGCAGCCTGATGTGAGCGACCCAACATTTTTAGTTCGCGATCATCCCAAGATTGGATGCCCAAACTGATGCGATTGACAGCACTTTTTTTGAGGTCTGCTGCAAATTGGGGCGTGATCGTTGAGGGATTTGCCTCCAAAGTTATCTCCGCCGATTCGCTTGGCTCAAATTGTTGCAAAATTTGCGAGATCTCTGCTACCGAGAGCAAAGAGGGAGTTCCGCCCCCCAGATAGATGGTGCTGGCTTGGAACTGAAATATTTCTTGGTAAGCTGTTATCTCTTGCCACAAAGCCAGCAGATATTCTTGCAAATGGACAGCTGAATATTTTTGGGAATGAAAAGAGCAGTAATGGCATTTTTGCAAACAGAAAGGGATATGAATATAGATATGCCGGATAACCTGCTGGGCTACCCGGCAATTTTTGGTTCTATTCATCATAACAACAATTTTTCTGCAGTGCTAAATTATTTGGGGATACTAAAAGTTCTATCCCAGCGAAAGCCCGATTTTTGGTTCAATCTACCTTGCTGCTTATAATAATAATCGCGCATATCGGTGATAGGAGGTTCGCCATAAGAGAAAGTAATAATCGCCGGAGTGCCGGTAATATATTCACGCGGCAAAAAGCCCCAATAGCGACTGTCTCCACTCACGTCCCGATTATCGCCCAGCACGAAGTAATTCCCTTCCGGCACAGTTACGGGGCCAAAATTATCACGCGAGCCATAGGTGACACCATCGTTCCAAGTGCAGCCACCTGCTTCCCGCGGATGAATACGACTGTCAATGTATTGTGCTTTGGGATGCTCGTAAAGTTTTCCATCAATATAAACCTTTTTATCGATAATCTCAATTTGCTCACCCGGCATTCCGATCACGCGTTTCACAATGTTCTTTTTAGAATACCATTTGAACTTCCAATTTTCTTTATCCCAATAGACCGGACCGGTTAATCTAAAAAAATCCTCTTCCGGTTGCGGATGTTCCGGATCGGCCGGATAGTAAAAAATCACGATATCTTCACGCTCGGGCTCGGTGAAGAAATATTTTAGTTTATTACCAATCAGATAATCGCCGATCAACAAAGTCTGTTCCATAGAAGAAGAGGGAATTTTAAAATTTTGAAATGTATAATTTCTGATTAATAGAGCTACGACAAAAGCAAATAAAATAGCTTCCAAATAGTCTTGAAACGTGTTTTTTTTGCGCTTTACCTGCTTCTCTTTCTTTTTTCCAAACA
>JAWOEN010000095.1:0-6147 GCA_046482725.1 Cloacimonadales bacterium (SeqCode) | reverse complement strand
ACTAGGAATGATCCACAATCGATATGATAATTCCATATTTTATTTTAAAACCAAAAATATGGACGGCAAAAATAGATTCAAAAATTTTAAGAAATTTAAAATTTTTTCAGAATTATTTACAATAGAAAATTAGTGATCGAGGGACAGACCGAAATAAAAAATGTAGCAAATGGCGCATGTAAATTCTGCGGACAAAAGCTCTACGGAAAATTCTGATGTCAGCCAGCCCAACCGATTCAGCAAAAATAAAAATCAATTATCGCTTTTGGCAGATCATGCGACCGGCAGATTATGTTTTGATAATTTGCCTTTTGCTTTTTGCTGTGCTATTGACAATTGGTTTGGGCCAGAGTAGCAGCAAGCAGTGGGTTGATATTTATGTCGATAATGAAATCGTAGAGAGTGTGCCTTTGGAGAAGGATGCAAAAATAGTTTTGGAGGGAAAGGGAATCGTAGAGATTAGCTCGGGTCAGGTAAGAATAAGCGAAAGCACCTGCGAGCATCATCTTTGCGAAAAACAGGGTTGGAGCGGAAATCTACCGATAATCTGCGTACCCAATAAAGTAGCCCTTGTCATTCGCAAAAATGATCCTGAAATGATAATTACTAAATAATATATTTTCTTGCTTAATCCATATAACAAATTGATGATTTTATTTTGTCCAATTCATATTCGGCATCACTGATGATTTCGGCAATTATATCCTTGATTGGCTTGATATCATTGATCAGGCCCACACTTTGTCCCGCCATCAAAGATCCAGCTTCCACTTTGCCTTCCTGAACTGCTATGCGCAAAGAGCCTGCCCAATAATTCTCCACTTCATACTGAGCTTTTTCGCGAGTAATTTCGCCCGCTTCCAATTGTTTAAGCAGCTGCAATTGCAATTTTCCGAAATTATCCATCCCGCTGTTTTTTAGTGCTCGCACGCCTACTACCGGCAATTTACTATCGTACTGGGGAGTGGCAATTGCTTGCCGGGCTCGGGCTTTGATAAAGGCTTGCTTGAAATCGGGATGCGCGTTGCATTCACTA
Organism: Cloacimonadales bacterium (SeqCode); assembly: GCA_046482725.1. Lineage (GTDB taxonomy): Bacteria > Cloacimonadota > Cloacimonadia > Cloacimonadales > TCS61 > DAOWES01. The sequence goes on along the minus strand of JAWOEN010000095.1, from coordinate 5,111 downwards.
CTCATCACAAAGCGTGTTCCCATCTGGATTCCATAAGCTCCCATCAGCAGTAGATGTGCCATCATTTTGCCAGTAGCGATGCCACCAGCGACAAAAATGGGAAAATCTTTTACATTGAACAGTACCTGCTGCAATAAAACTATCAGCGAGACATTACCAATATGTCCACCCGCTTCACTACCTTCCAAGATCAGGGCATCGATGCCCCAAGCGATCTGTTTCTTGGCGATAGATTCGGTACTGGCAAAGGAGATTGTTTTCTTGCCGGCTGCCTTCATCTCTTGCACGTCACGTTTTTTGGGAAAATTACCGGCAAAGATCACAAAAGGTACTTTCTTGCTCTTAATAATCTCAAAATGGGCCCGGTAATGCGGAGCGATTGTGATCAGATTGATGGCAAAAGGTTTATTGATTTCACTCAGCAAGCGATCAACTTCTGTTTCAAACATTGCGGGGGGCATATTGCCGCCGGCAAATACAGGAAAACCACCAGCGTCACTTACTGCCTTTACCAATTTGAAATCACTGATCCAGGTCATGCCACCAGCCATGATCGGGTTTTTTACTCCCAGAAAATCTCTACCTTTTCTCCAAACATTATCTAGCATAAGTCATCCTTTTTTATCATAAAAATATTTTGCTACTGAAAGCTGATTGTCATGCCGGCAGCTGGCTCTGTTTTCTCGACCAATGAAATTGTATCGCCAGCAGCGATTCCTTCGATTATCTCAACTTTCTGAAAATCATTGATGCCTGTTTTTACCATCTGACTACCGGATATTGTGTCATTCTTTACCTGATAGACAATATCCATGCCATTCTTGTCAGAGAAAATTGCCCTGATCGGAACCACCACAATATCTTGTTTGTCTTCGCCGATTATCGTAATATTGGCTGTCATGCCCGGGCGTACTTTCTCTTTGACATCAGCTATTTCCACTTCGATCGGAAAAACTTTTACATTGTTGTATTCGGTAGCCATCGCGGCAATTTTACTAATATTACCGCTAAAATCTTCATAGGGAAAAGCATCCAATTTGATATCAACTTTTTGTCCTTTCTCGATCTTGGAAATATCCACTTCATTGATGCGCGAATAGACTATCATCCGCTCCAGATCTGCCAATTTCACGATTACTGTGCCTTCCGAATATGCTCCTGAACCGGCCACTACCATCTCGCCAGCTTCTACCGGACGCAAGATTACCGTGCCGCTGGCTGAGGCAACCAATTTGGACACATTGCCTTCAGCTTCGATCTCTTTGATCAGCTCATATTGAGCCAAAGCATCGTTATAACTAAGCCTAGCTTCGATCATCGCATCTTCGGCATCGCGCAATTCATTGGCAGAGATATGCTCTTTCAGAGCTCTCTTATCTTCCAAATTTTGCTGCGCATTGCGCAATCTGATCTCACGCAATTGCAGATTACTCTTCACGTTGGCGATGCGCTCGGCTTGATTGTAATCGGGTTCGATAGCTGCCACCACATCTCCATCGTGTACAAAATCGCCTTCATCTACATAGAGTTTTACGATCTTGCCACTGACTTTGGATTTGATATCGATCTCTTTGATGGGGCGAATCTCGCCGGTTTCTTCCAATTTTACGGTGATGGCGCCGGTTTTGACCACGTGATGGCGAGGCCGATTTCCAGCCATTCCGGCCGCAGCTTTATCCTCTTTCTTCCCACAACCCAAACTAAACAAAAGCCCGAAAGCTAATAATGTGATAATAATTTTCTTCATAAATTCCTCTATTTTTTTTATTGTTCGATCGCTTCAAAGGCTATACTGAGATCTTTGCCATCTCGTAAAACCGTAAAATTTATCATATCGCCTACTCGGATATCGGTAACAGCCAATTGAGCATCTTCCACCGAAGTTACCAGATTGTCATTGATTCCCACTATGACATCACCGGCTTGTAAACCGGCCACAGCAGCCGGACTATTTCTATCGATAGAAGTGACAATTATGCCATCCTGACTTTCTAGTCCCAAATATTGCGCCGACATCGGTGTGATCTCCTGAACTCCGAAATCCAACCAAATATTGCGCACTTTGCCAAACTGGATCAGCTCTTCCACCGTCGACATTACGCGATCGATGGGAATGGCAAAACCCATACCGATATTACCGCCTGTTTCACTAAAAATAAAAGTATTGATCCCGATGATCTTGCCGTAAATATTCACCAGCGGTCCTCCGCTATTGCCAGGATTTATCGCAGCGTCAGTTTGGATCATCTCACGATAGATCTTACCATCACGGTTTTGAGAAAAATCTCTCTCCACAGCCGAGATCACGCCGACAGAAACGCTGGGTTTACTGTCTTTGATCATAAATCCATAAGGATTTCCCAAGGCAATCGCCCATTCACCGATAATCAGATCGGCTGATGTACCCAACTCTGCCACCGGCAAATCGTCGCCCGCTATTTTAAGTACAGCAATATCCTGACGCGAAGCAACTCCGATCAATTCCGCTTCAAATTGCCGATTATCCGGTAAAATTATCATAATCTGGGTAGCGCCTTCTACCACATGAGAATTGGAAATTATATAGCCATCCTGACTAATAATTACTCCTGACCCAATGCTTTTCACTTCACGTCGATATGCGTTGTTATCAAAAAATCCAAAAAAATTGCTATGAAATGGATTGATCTGCCGTTGCACAATCTCGGTTTTGGTTACATTCACACTCACCACTGCATCCTCTACCAAATTCACCGCGTTGGTGATAGAATTTTGCCTTTGGATATTCAATTCTTCTACTGCCTCTGTTCGATCGTGTTGCTGCGGTTCAGCTACCTGCGGTAGATCGATAGCATTAGCCTGAGTTTCATCTTCAAATAAATGAGTATATAGTAACCAACTAATAACCAAAATTACCAGAATTATCAAAACATCATTTCTTTTCAAAACTATCTCCTTGCTAGCTTAATATTTACCCAAAATCTTGTGAGACAACAACAGGTTCAACTGCTCTTGTTGTCTGAGCAGATCATAATATTTATCGTTTCTAATCGTTTGCGTATTGAAAAGCTCTACCCGCGATGATTCCAAATCGGTCAGATTGATCATACCCAGTTCATACTGTTTTTCAGCTTTTTGGAAGTTGCTTGCTGCCAATTGCAATTTTCGCTCGTACAGATCCAAAGTATTATTCAATGCTTCTATCTGCAGAAGTTTCAGCTCGATCTGGTTACGCAGATCAGTTTGATCATAATCCAAGCTAAGCTCGCTAATCTCCAGATTACGTTGGGAATTGCGATAATTGTTACGCAAGCGTGGGATATCAAAAATATTGTAGCTCACACTGATGCCAAAACTGAGATTATCTTCATAGAGCTCACGATCTAAGATATCGCTGTTGTTGGTATAATCGTAGCTGGCCGAAATTACCGGCATGGGAAAGAGACTTAATTTCTGTTGCCACAAATTTACGCGCTCTCTGTCCAAGTTATTGCGGCTGATCTGCAATAGATTATTGTCATAACTCTCCACCTCAGGCAGTTCTCTAGCTATCTCTGGCTCGATCAATTCCTCGCCGGTATCATCCATTCCAATATAGGAAAAAAGATCCTGCCGTGACTCACGCAGACTGTTGCGATATTCCTGCAGCTGAATTTCCTGACTCAGAAGATTTATCTCAGCATTTTCTAGCTCGTAATTGGAAATATTACCGGTTTCGTGTTGTATCTGGCTGGCAGCGTAGATATTTTGTTGGATCTCCAGATTTTGTTGAGCCAGATCCAGATTGGCTTGCAAGCGCAAAACTGCGATAAATTTTTCAAAAATGGCTGTCGCCAGATTTTTCTGCTGCTCTTCTAATGAGATCAGAGAATTATCATAATTTATTCTATTGGTTTTAATATTGAAATACGTTGGCTCATTGAGGGCTAAAGACTTGCCGAGTGAAAAACTGCCGCTTTCGGAATTGGTAATGCGAGGATCATCCAGATCGTTGTTTTGCCTACGACTGGCTGAAAGCTGAGCTGATGGCAAGATCTCCCAATAGCTATTGGACAATTGGCGAGCGCTAGTTTGTTTGATATTTTTAGCGCGCTTTATCTCCAAAGAGTTTTCCAAGCCAAAATCGATTAGATCGTAAACCGTGTGTTGCGCCCAACCCAACGAGCTGAGTGCTAATGTAATCAGTAAAATAATTTTTTTCATAATCTATCCTTCAGTTTATTTTAATATTAGAAACAGAAATCCGTTCAATAACCCGATCAAGCCATAAAAGATCAGTAAGATGATAAATACATATTTCAGAATTTTCTGATTTATAAATTCTCGTAAAATATCTAGGTCAAGTTTTTTATCCAAAAGATCAATATAGCTGCTCAGCTGATATTTCTCTAGCAGGAAAGGCACCAGATTTCTAAGGAATTGACGCACGATCTCATAAAAAAAAGTAGCCAATAGATTATGCAGAGGCTCTTTGATAAACCTTGGCAGCCAAGCAAAATCTGAGATAAACTGAAATTTTTCGTAAGCTCGACGATAAGCTTTATCTTCCCATTGTGCTATCGAGGTCTCCGGATCTGAGCTGGCAGAATCCTGCAAATAATCATGCAGCCAGCGATGCAATTTATTGATATATTTATTTTTTTGCCGATAAAGAAAAGCCGGAGTACCTGGTAGCTGCTTGCCCCGCCATCTGAGAGGTTTGTTGGGATAAAACAGAAAAACCACCAGCGCCATAAAAGGCAACATACCCAGCACCAGATTGATGAATATCATCGTCAGAAATTTTAGAAACAACATTAGAGCTTCCCTGCCTTAGACAACTCAATAAAATTATCCAGTGATCGATCATAGCTTTTTTCGGCCTTCGCCGGAAAATAGCAGGCAGGTAATTCGTTTCTTTCACGATGATATCGGATACACTGGCAACATTTCCCGTGTCGGGCACAAGCATAAGTGCAAGCACAGCTATTATTGTTTTCACAGTTCATAGCGCCTCCTCAGGTTTTTTTTCATTTTCATAAATATCCCAAACTCTATTGCGTTACAAAATGTTTTCTCAGCCATTGCAGAGCGTATTGCATATCTTCCGGTAGCGGTGCTTCGGCAAAGATCTCCTGCTGAGTAATCGGATG
>JAWOEN010000068.1:0-17302 GCA_046482725.1 Cloacimonadales bacterium (SeqCode) | reverse complement strand
TTTACTTGCAAAAATCTCTCCTGACAGGTTTTTCGAATGCAATGAGAAAATATCGAGCAGGCATGAGTTTTATCCGCTGCTGGCGGATCGCCAGCCCCTACTGCTATGATCGCGCCTGATTACCAAGTTTTTCTTGCGCTTCTCGGCGATGTCAGCAACCCATTGCTGGATCTTTCCCGCTTGCAGAGCTGGCCAGATGCCGCCGGCTGCTTCAACTGCCTGAAATTTTTTCCAAACCTGATCTGCCAAAGTGCTGGTGAGCGATTCGATATACCAAGAACCTCCGGCCGGATCGATAACCTGACCAAAATGGCACTCTTCATTCAAGATCAATTGCTGATTGCGAGCGATACGGCGAGAGAAATTATTGGGCTGGCGTAATTCAGCATCAAAAGGATCTACCTGCAGACTATCAACGCCACCGATAATTCCGCTAAAAGCTTCAGTTGTAGTGCGCAGCATATTTACATAGGGATCGTATTTTGTTTTGTTGAAGGCAGAAGTTTTGGCGTGAATGAATATTTTTGCTGCTTCATCATTGCCGTCAAATTCTCTGATGATCTTGCTCCAGAGCATTCTGGCAGCACGAATCTTGGCGATTTCCATAAAGAAGTTGTTGCCCAGAGAAAAGTTGAATTGGATAGATTTGGCAATTTGATTGATATTGAGACCGCGCTGCAGCATTTGTCTGATATATTCTACAGCTGTGCTAAAGCTGAAGGCCAGCTCTTCCACATTGCTGCCGCCGCCATTATGATAGGCATCTGAATGAATGGCGATCGCTTTTAGGTGGGGTGCATGCTTACTGTTCCATTTTATCATCTCATACATCTCATCGTAAGCTTGCTCGAGAGAGAGGCAGATATTACCTTCCACAGCCAATTCGGATAGCGGATCCATGCCGATCGAGCCTGAAAGCAAAGCCGGAGAGATATCTTGTTTTTTGGCCAAAGCTACCAGCATGGCGGCCATGGGTAAAGCCGAATTATAAGCATGAATATCGATAGCGATACTATCGAGTTTTACATCTTGCAAGGCCAGCTCCAGATCAGCAAGGCTGGAGATAGAAACTCCACCTTTGCCCACTTGATCATCTTTGGCACAATCAGCATCCAGACCGATTCGGCTTGCTTCGTCCAGAGGCAGATTCACAGCTGTTTGTCCGCGGTTTAAAGCATCCAAAAGATTTTGATTGAATTCGGCAGCAGTAGGAACATTGATCGCCTGAGCGATATTCCAGCCCTCAGGATAGCTGCCCAAAACTTTGGTGCCGCGCGTATAATTGTCAAAGCCCGGCAATTCGCTACTGTTGGGCAAATTGCTGATATCTTCCTGCCAATAAATGGGATCCAAAGTAATGCCCTCGTAGGTGCGAGTGAGCATAATCTTATCGTAAGGTTTACCTTTTAGCAGCTTATCGACTGCTTCCCGCCATTCCGCTTTGGTATGGGGTTGAAATTCTGTCAGCAAATTCTCGCTGGGAGAAGCTGAATCTAGGGTTTCATTAGACATGAAACATTCCTCCATCGTTTTTTTTAAGATTAATTAATTATTGTTTTATGATCTATTTTGATTATACAAAAGTGATAATCCTTTTAGATAATTTAAGTTAACAAATTTATGCACTATTTGCAGTCAAGCGATTATTTACCATTTTGGCAAAACCTTGATCCTTGCTTTGTCCACTTTTGGCAGAATATTTATGAGCAAAGCAGAGGCGGCAAGATCTGCCGCCTGTTTTAGATAAGATTTTTAGCTTAGTTCTGCTTTCAGTAGCTCGGCCAAGCGCTCTATTCCCAAAGCTATCTCACTTTCTGTGGGATAAGAGAAATTCAGACGCAATTCATGAAACCGTTCGCTACCGGAAGGATAGAATTTGCTGCCCGGCACAAAAGCTACCTTATAATCCAGCGCTTTTTGAAAGAGCTGATCTGTGTTGTAATCTTTTGGCAGGTAAACCCAGATGAACATTCCACCCTCGGGAACTGTCCAGCTGGCAGCAGCCGGCATATGTTTTTGCAATGCTTTCAACATAGCATCTTTTTGGGGACGATAAAATTCGATGATTTTTTTGATGTGAGGTGCCAGCAGCTCTTTTTCCATAAAAAGTGCCACAACTCGCTGGGTGACATTATCGGCTGAGACATTTATTTTCTGCTGCCAAGATACCATTTTATTGATGATCTCAGCAGCGCCGATAGCGTAGGCCAAGCGCAAGCCCGGACCCAAAATCTTGGAAAAAGATTTTACCAAAACTACCAGATCGGGGCGCTTCATCTCCGCAGCTATCTGATATAGATCGGGGGTTGCTTCGCCCTCATAGCGCAATTCTCCGTAAGGATTATCTTCCAAAATCGGGATCTCATATTTTGCTGCTAATTGCACCAAAGCTTGTTTGGTGGAAAGCTGCATCGAGATGCCGGTGGGGTTTTGGAATTCAGGGATAGTATAGATAAATTTGATCTTTTTGCCTTCAGCCTGGCATTGATCGATGGTTGCTTGCATCTGTTGCAGATCGATACCCGCTTCATTTACGTCCAAACCAATTACTTCTGCTCCGATCGTCTCAAAAAGCAAACCGGTGCCCAGGAAATTTGGTCCTTCACACAAGATCACATCACCGGGATCGATCAAGGCTCTGGCGTAGCAGTAGATAGCATTGGTGGATCCTACTGAAATCATTAGCTCATCATTGCTTAGTTGAGGTAGGTTTTCCCATTTTTTGATTGCAGCCAACAATCTTAGGTCACCGCCGGTCGCTCCATATTGCAAGATATCATCACCATCAGTCAAGATTGCCTCAGCAAAGAGTTCGGCCAATTGCTGTTTGGGAAATGTTTCTGGCGCGGGAAATCCGCCGGCCAGAGAGATCATCCCTTCCACTCCTTTGGTCTGAGAAACCAGATCGCGAATCAATGATTGTTTCATCGTTAGCGATTGAGTCGATAGAATATTATTCCAATTCATCAAGTTCTCCTTATTCTTTTTTTTCTTTGAGGTCATCTCAGAATTTGGCTTTTTATAGGTCAACCAAAGAATATCAAGTATATAGAATCTTTTTGAGCAGAGCGATGGAAAATTTGATCATAAAAAAAGCCGCTACCAATTATTGATAGCGGCTAAGTTGGGACACAGCCCAAGGATTAATTCAGTACAGATTTGATGTCGGAGATAAATTTCTCAGCTCCGGCTTTTTCATAACCAAGTTGTTTCAGGTTTTTACCTGTTTCGTCCAGAATAAGAATGGTGGGGAAACCTTGTACACCGTACTTGGCAGCAAGCTGTTGATTGTAGATTTGCATGCCAGCCGGCAACTCTTTTTTCTGAGGAAAATCTAGATAAAGCATCACCAGATTTTTCGCTGCAAAATTTTGGAATTGCTCGGTGGATAAGATCTCATCATCAATTCTCTCACACCACACACACCAATCAGAGCCGGTGAAATTTACAAAGATTCGTTTACCGGTGGCTTGGGCTACGTCCTGAGCTTTTTCCAGGCTGGTAAACCAATCGATGCCGTTGTCTGTAGTGATGATATTATCGTAGTTTTGCTGAGGAAAGACCATAGAAATTTCCATATCTGAAATAAATTTCTCAGCTCCACCCGGTTGATATCCCATTTGAGATAAAACGTTGAGCTGCGAATCTACCAGCATAATCGTAGGAAATCCACGCACACCAAACATCTTCATATATTTTTCATTGTGCGCTTTCACTTCAGCACTTTGTTCGATATTTTTGGGAAAGTCTAGAATTACCAAGACCAAATTATCTGCAGCATAGTTGCTAAATTCTGCTGTATCAAAAACTTCATCACTCAGTTTATGACACCAGCTGCACCAATCGGATCCGGTAAAATTGATCAGAATTGGTAACTCTTTGTCAGCAGCTATTTTTTGCGCTTCCGGCAGGTTGGTCAGCCAGTTCAATTTACCATTCTCGACATCTTCTGCCGTGCAAGCTAGGCTGACGAAACCAACGATTATCAGTAAGAGTGTAAAACGCTTCATCATACGATCTCTCCGTTGAGACGAATCTGATGATGAAGTTCACTGGCCTTCTTTAGCATAGCCGAGACTCCGCAATAGGCTGTTTCACTCAGTTCCACTGCTCGTTTCAGCTTTTTCAGAGGCAGCTCTTTTCCACTGAAATCGTAGTGTATCATGATGTTTTGCAAAATTTTGGGATGCTGATCGGTCTGATCTGCTGTCACAGTAATTGCCAGTTCGAAATCTTCTACTTTCATTTTCTTCAGGATAGAAACCACGTCCATGCCGGTGCAACCGCCCAAGGCCGATAACATCAAAGCTTTGGGGCGTGGTCCGCTATCTTTTCCACCATTTTCGGCGCTGGCATCAATGGCAAAATGATGTCCGTTCAACTCAACGTCGAAAGACATCCCCTTTGTCCATTTTACAACTGTTTTAGCCATTATAAGCTCTCTTCCTTCTTTCTCAGCGCTGCTTTATATGAATCGATGTAAATGTTTACTGATTCAATTATGGAAGAAATTTTTTCTTCTGGAAGCTCATTCAAGATGTCGACTTGGATTCCCAAAAATTCATCCACAGATCTCTGATTGGCAGCTATACCTTCTTTGGTAAGCTCAGCTAACCAGCTGCGGCGATCTTTTTCGGAAGGGAAACGGCGCACGTATTTTTTGTAAACCAGATTGTCTACAATGCGAGTGATACGACTATTAGATACTCCCATGTTTTCAGATAAGTCATTCATACATAAAGGTTTGCCAATTCCTGCCAAAAAGAATAACAGGTCACATTCCATCTTACCCAAGTTCAAACATTTACGACGGGTTAACTCTTTTTTGGAACAGAGGTTATACAGTTCAGAACTAATCTCTCCCAATTCTTTTACAAATTTCTTGTTCATGATAATACTCCTTTTTTGTTAGATTATTGATTAATTTCATTTCACAAATTTTATAGACAACAAATAAAATATTTCATCCAATACAAAATGTCAATAGACAATTTTTGAAAAGGCAATCTTTTTTGCCAAAAAATATTCTTTGTTACCATAAAATCGGTATATTTACCTGCATTAACGAAGATTGATAAAATAATTACAGCTGAATTTTCAGCTAAGCTTTTTTTGCTAAGATTTTTTTTGAGTGAGAATTTTGGAAGATATAATCAAGGGATAATAAAAATCGGCGGCCTGCTCAGCAAAAAAATGCGAGAAAGCAGACCGTCAGTAGCTATGAATTTTTTTTTATGTCAGTTCTTTGATCAAGAGGCGAATCACATCGCGGCTTTTTAGGCCTTCAGCCTCGGCCGCAAAAGAGATGAGTACGCGATGTTGCAAAACAATCTCGGCCACATGAATCACATCTTCTTCGCTAGGCGAAAGGCGTCCGTGCAGCGCAGCTCTGGTTTTGGCAGCCATGATCAGATATTGGCTGGCTCGGGGGCCAGCTCCCCAATTTACCCAACGTTGGATCAGTTCTGGTGCTTCTTCGCTTTTGGGACGAGTAGAGCGCACCAGTTTTACGGCAAAATCCAGAACATGCTCGCTGACAGGGATCTCTGCAATTACCTGCTGCAAACGGATAATCTCAGCAGCATTCATCACAGCATTGAGCTTGAGTTTGGCTCCGGAAGTAGTACGTTTCACGATCTCTTTTTCTTCCACAGCGCTGGGATAATCGATGTAGATATTGAACATAAAACGATCTAATTGTGCTTCAGGCAGAGGGTAAGTTCCCTCTTGCTCGATCGGGTTTTGAGTGGCCATCACCAAAAAAGGTTTAGTCAGCTCGAATGTTTGGTTGCCGGCAGTAATCTGATACTCTTGCATCGCTTGCAGCAAAGCAGATTGAGTTTTGGGGGGAGTGCGGTTGATCTCATCGGCCAAGATGATATTGGCAAAGACCGGACCTTTGATAAATTCGAAATAGCGTTTGCCGTCACTTTTATTTTCAGCCAAAATATCGGTTCCGGTGATATCGGAAGGCATCAGGTCGGGAGTGAATTGAATACGACTAAAGTTCATATTCAATACTTCTGCCAAGGAAGAGATCAACAAGGTTTTGGCCAAGCCGGGAACACCTTCCAGCAGGCAATGTCCGCCAGAAAAAAGCGCGATCAGAAAATCTTCGATCACCTCTTCTTGTCCTACGATTACTTTGCTCAGTTCGTCAATAATTTCAGTTTTTTTAGCAGCGAGTTCTTTCAATAATTTTAGATCATTATTTTGCTTCATAGATTTTCCTTATAATTTTATTTGAATTTTGGTAACAAGTCAGAAAATTTAATTTTCAGATTAGCAAGTGAGATCGCTCCGATCAGGAAGATCCAGATGGAGGTGAGCAGATGTGAGAAGGTTACGGCTGCGGCTGTGAGATTTTTATCTACACCTAGTGCAAAAGAGAAGATCAGCACCCACATAAATTGGTTTGAACCAACCTGCGCCGGTGGAGTGGGCAAGATGTAGGTTAGATTCATCAGGGTATAGCCAAAGAGGATTTTGGAGTAGGAAATTTCTGCGCCAAAAGCTTGAAAGACTGCATAAATATAGATCGCTTCGCAGAGTACGGCAGCCAAGGTGAGTAGTCCCAGCCCCAGTGTGTGGCGAAAGCGACCTTGCATCACGCTCATACCTGCTACGAAATTTTGGAAAAAGAGATTGATCTTAGTGCGCAGTTTGCTGGGACAGATTTTGAGGATAATCCCCAAAAACCTCAAAGCTGCTATTTGGTGGTGAACTGCAAAAATCAAGAAAATCAGTAGCAGCAAGAAAATTGCAAAGAGCAGGATGATGATAATGTATAGAGTTTGGTTCAAGCGAACCGAGATCAGGGGAATCAGCAGCAGGATAAGCAGGATGGGGAAGAGGTCGCTTAGTTTGTCGATAAATACCGTGGGCAAGCTTTTGCTAACCGGGATATCGCGGCGAACCTTCAGGATGAAAGATTTTGTCAGTTCACCGGCTCGGATCGGGATCAGATAGTTTATCATCAATCCGGTCATAAAGATAAAAAAGCTAGTGTGGGGCTGCAGATTTGTGATCGGTTGCAAGATAAGACGCCAGCGCAGACTGCGCAGAAAATATGCCAGCACATAAAATGCAGAAAATAGCACTACAGCCCACAGATCAAATTGCTGAAAGAAGCTGGCAAATTCCTGCCAGTCGATCATCTTGAACCAGAGTAGCAGAAAGATGATACCAAGAAAAATTCCCAGTAGCAAATTTATACTATTTTTTTTCATTTTTTCCTTTTTTATTATTTACCCAGAGCATGATAAATCCATAAATAGCCGCTGTTATCAGGGTTTGGATAATCAGGTGAGGGGTGCTTCTTTGTTGACGGAAAATGGGGATGAACGAGGATAAGAGATAGAATACAATGCTGAATGAGAAAAAATAGATGAAGAATTGTTTGACTTTTTTCATTTTTAGCTCCTTTGGTTGTTGGTGGGTTCAAAGAGAAAATATCTGTGATGAGCCCAGAATTTTTTGATAAAATTTGGCATTATTTTTTCAAACCAATAATGCTTTAGCATCTTGTCGGGAAACTTAGGGTCATGGCCCGAATAATAATCCATAATGGAAATTGCTGGCTGCGATTTCTGTGGAAAAAGCCAACCCAAGCCGAAAATTTTGAAAAATTTGGCTTTGGGCATGCCAATATCAGGCCACCAAGGACAATCGATAAAATCTTGTTCTACCAAGTTCCAACCCAAATCTTGCAGGCTGGAAATAATATTTTGCGGAATAATATTCGCCTCATTCAGCTGCTGAGCCAGCTCTTTTCTTCCCAATAATTTCTGAGATAGATAACCCAAACCGCTGCGATTGGGGACACAGATAAAGATAGCCTTAGAAGTACAGCGACTCATCTGAGCCAAAGCTTCTGAGAGATCTTGAGTAAACCAGAGCGCTGAAAAATTCCAGCTCAGATCAAATTGCTGATCGGCAAAAGGTAAGTCAGCATAATTTGCCACAAAATTGATTTGGCATTTGTTATCGTATTTGCTCCAAAAATCGGCTATCAGCTCTATTCGGGCTTGATCATGATCAGTGAGATAAGTGGCGATACCATTTTGGGCAGCCGCAAAACTATTGATCCCTGAGATGCCGGTGAAGCCGAAGCTGGGTGATTCCAACAAGTTTTTTACTTGGTATTTTTGGCAGAGCTCAAGCAGTTTGTTATTCAAGACTATGCGCTCGTAAGAAGAACCCAGCCCTTCATCGATTTGGGTAAAATAAGTTCGCCAGTTTTTTAGAATGGGAATTGCCACTATTTACCTTCAGCCACTATTTTATCTTGTTTAGGATGTTTTTTATACCACTCGATCAGTGGCTTGAAATCTGCAATTGTTTTATGGCTTTTTAAGCCCAAAACTTGGTAAGCTGCAGCCACATCATAATACCAGCTGCGCGAGATCAATTGAAATCGGCTAATCCAGAGCTCATTATTTAGCGCTTTGGCGATTTTTTCTCCCAGCTCAAACCAGCGGTTACTGATAATATATTTGGAGGGAAATTTTCTTTGATGTAATTGGCGTGAGATAAAATCTGCCAATTCATGCAGTTTTATCGGTTGGGGATCTGCTATATTGAAAGCAGAGCCCGGCTGAAAATCTTGCTCTGCTAATTTTAGGAAAGCTTGGGCCAGAGTGTTTACATTGGTCAGATGAATAATTACATCTTTATCCGGTAGGCGCAGAATCTTCTTGTCGATTAGCTTGATGAGAGTGAAAGGAAAACCAAAATCGCCGATTCCGTAAGTGATTGCAGGTCTGATAATGGCACCTTTCAAGCCTTGCAAAACATATTTTTGCAGTAATTTTTCCGCTTGGATTTTGGTGGAATGATAATAATTATCGGCTTGGCGGGCTGTTAAATTGTTGGCAGGTAATTCTAGCGGGATCGCACCAAAAACTCCCACCGAAGAGCAAAAGACAAATTTAGCATTGTTTTCCAGCGCATTGATCATCAGTTGCTCTGAAGCATCTACATTGGCCAAGCGATATTTTAGTTTGGAAGCTTTGCGGCCACCGCGCAGAGCACCGATATGGATGATCGTGTCAAAAGCATTATCGGCCAAGTAATCCCGTAGTGTGGGGATATCTGTCAGGTCGATTTCGATCACGTTTGCCATTTTATCGAAATCTTTGCGACGTGCCGGTGCAGTGCTGGGGCGGATCAGTAGCGTAATTTCTGCATTGGTCTGCTTCAGCAGTAGCAAAACATGCCGTCCGATAAATCCGGTGGCGCCGGTTAGCAATATCTTATTTGCCATAAATATGTTATCCTTTTTGTGAGAAGATAAGGTCTACCATCCCAAGTAATTTTTGATTTTTTTTAGCGGAGAAAGCCGCTCTGCTTGGGCGATTTCCGAGACGTAAAACATCTCGATTTTTTCATTATCCAATAATCTGCGGGGATTATCTTTGCTGAGTAGATCGGCCGTATAATCATCAAGATTGTTTCTGATCAGTTCCACTGCTGGCGGCAAACTATACTCTTTCATTCGACAATGATTATCAGAGGCCAGAAAATGAGCCCAACCATTTTGGATCAGTTGCCAGGCAATTTTCCTGCAATCTTTGCCATAATGATCCAGCAAACTGCCGGCATTGATCTGCATGTAGACATTCCGATACATCAGGTCTTCGACCAGGGCAGGATTTTTTTTGATGTCGCCATAGCGTTCGGGATGAGCCAAAATAGGTTTGTAGCCTGCTCTTACCAGATCATATAGCAGCTGTTTCAGATCTGCCGGAAAAGAGCTCATCTCGCTCTCTACCAAGACATAATCGGTTTGATTAATCGCAAAATGCTCAGCAATAATTTTTTCGGTGGAAAGGGAATCTAATAAGATCTCTGCACCTTGATGTAGCGTAATGGGAATATTAGCCTTCTCGGCAGCTGCAGCTAGTTTTTGGGTGGCAGCAGCAATCTTGCTGGGATCATTTTGATAATAATTGCTGATATAGTGTGGCGTGAGAACCACAGCGCTCACACCCGCCTTGCTCATCAATTTTAGCTGGTCCAGAGATTGTCTCATATCTTGCGAGCCGTCGTCAATTGCCGGCAAAATATGGGTATGGATATCTATCATCATTTTACCTTTTGACGCTGTGAATGGCATCGGCAAAAGCTCTGATCAATTTGGGATCTCCGTTTTTTTCCAAAATATTGCCGGTAACAATAAAATCTGCTCCGGCCATAGCTTTGGCTTTGGCAGCGGCGGGAGTGCGGATGCCACCGCCCACGATAATTGGTAGATCCAGATTAGCGCTCAATTTCTTCAGCATAGAATCGCTCACCGGCTTTTCAGCTCCGCTACCAGCATCCAGATAGATTATTTTCATTCCCAGATATTGACCTGCCAAAGCAGTTGCCAAAGCTATATCATCTTTATCACGTGGAATGGGTAAGCTGTTGCTCATATAATTTACCGAGGTAGATTTTCCTGAGTCGATTAGCATATAGCCGGTTCCGATTGCTTCCAGATTGTAATGTTTTATCAGTGGAGCAGCCCGCACTTGTTCACCGATCAGCATCTGGGGATTGCGACTGGAGATTACGCTTAATAGCAGCAGAGCATCGGCGTGGGGAGAGACAAAATTGAAGATACCGGGAAAGATGAGCACGGGAATATCAACTGCTGCTTTTATCGCTTGCAAGCTGGCATCAAAATCGTTTTCCAGCATAATACTGCCGCCGACCAAGATGCCATCAGCTCCGTTATCCTGGCAGATTTTGGCAAATTTGCCACTGATTTCGGGAGCTTGCCCGTCCGGATCGATCAGACAGAAATAATTGGCTCTGGTAGCGGACATTTCTAACAATTTTTTATAAACTTTCATAAATTATCCTTTCTAAAAAATAGCTAAAAGTAAGACTAAAAGTAAGATTAACATATCTAATTTGATAAATTTTGAAACTCGAGAAAAATTCTTTTTTTGTGGATGCAGGCGCAAAATTAACAAAAAGATTAGCAGGGGGATATGTACCAACAAAGTTAGGCCCAATAAAACATGAAAAGGAAACCTTTCCGGCCAATGAAGATTGAAGTAATTGGCCAGCCAGATCATGCTGGCAAAGGGAACTACAGCCGCATAGACAGCTGCTTTTCTGCCCCATAAGCTAGGAATAGTTTTGGCGCCGAGAATTTTATCTCCTTCCAAGTCTTCTGCATCTTTTACCAATTCTCTGATCAGGGTGTAGAGCGCTGCAAAAGCCGCCGGGATAAGACCCCAAGCCAAGTTTTTGCCAGCGATAGCACCAAAGATGAAGGTAGATCCTGCCAGGTAGGCTACAACCAGATTTCCCAGAAGTAGCATCCTTTTGAAATATTTGGCATAATAGAAGAGCAATAGCGTATTGGCAAAGGCAATAATAATGCAATATTTCTCTCTGGTCAATACAGCAGCAAAAAGTCCGGCCAAAAACAGTAGCACAGCGAAAAGATAGGCGACTTGAGGCGAAATCTTTTTCTGAGGTAAAATGCGCTGGGGACGATTGATGATATCGATTTCGATATCAAAAAAGTCATTGATCACATAGCCGGCCGCGGCAATCAGAAAAGCAGAGACAGCTGCCCAAAATATTGCGGCTGAACTCTGGATTGGCTGTAGATAATATGCGCCAAATAAAACGCAAACTGAAGAGAACAAGCAGTTTAGCGGCCTGATAATTTTTAGAAAGGGCATTTTTCTAGGGTAGGCGTTGGCGAATCATCTCGACAAATTCGATTAAGATATCATTGTTTTGCATGTTTTTGATCAGATTATGAGAATCACGCAGCAGTTTCAGCGCTTGCTTTTTAGATTTTTCCAAGCCCAAAAAAGCGGGATAGGTAGCTTTATGATTTCTGGCATCTTCACCGGGATTTTTTCCCAAAACCTCAAAACTGCCCACTTCATCCAGCACGTCATCGACGATCTGGTAGGCCAAGCCGATATTGACGGCAAAATTGCTCATGGTAACGCGCACGTTTTCTTCTGAATTATCAAAAGCGCAGGCCAGTTCCATGGCAGCTTGCAGAAGAGCACCGGTTTTTTTCAGATGGATATAGCGCAGCGTATTGATATTTACTTTTTTCTTGGCAGAGATCAGATCGACAGCTTGTCCACCAATCATACCACGGGTAGAAACTGCTTTGGTCAGGATTTGGATGCACTCTAGAGCCAGCTTATTTTGTTTGATATCAGTCAGCACTTCGATCGCCTTGGTGATGAGAGCATCACCAGCCAAAATGGCAGTAGCTTCGCCATACTTGACGTGGCAGGTAGGTTTTCCGCGGCGTTCGGCAGAGTTATCAGCACTGGGCAGATCATCGTGGATCAGCGAGGCAGTGTGGATAAATTCCAAAGCGCAGGCGGCGGGAAGCAAGCGTTTTAGGCGGCCAATGTTTTTGCGGCCGATTAGCATCTCATAAGCTGCAAACATCAAGATGGGGCGCAAACGTTTACCATCGGAAAATACACTATAGCGCATAGCTGTATGGATTTCGGAAGGATACTGATCGCCAGGCTCCAGATATTTGTCCATCGCCTCCAAGACCAGGTTTTCTCTACTTTTAAAATATTCTTGGATTAACAAATTTTACCTCTTTTATTTTTTTAGGGGAAGGGCAATACGTTGCCCGGTTTTAGCTGATTCATACATGGCCAGGATTAGCTCCAGAGACTTTCTGCCGGCGCGTCCATCAGTTTTGATCTCTTCTTTTCCCAGCAAGACATTTACCACATTTTCCAGATAGCCCTGATGACCAAAGCCATAGACACTGGTTGGGTCTGTAGCGGCAGTTTCGATCAATTTGTCATCATCGTCATACTCCAGAAAATCCCATTTTTCGATTTTATTGACGGCGATTCCACCGATTTTTACAGTTCCCTTTTCACCCATGATGGTGATCGAGCCTTCCCAGTTTTTGGGGAATGTGTTCATGGTGACTTCCACAGTTCCCAGAGCACCGTTGCGGAAGCGAATGATGCCGCTGCCCATATCTTCAGCTTCGATCGTATGATTGAGGGTGGCGGTAAAGGACATCACGGATTCGATTGGTCCCATCAGCCATTGGATCAGATCCATATAATGCGAAGCTTGGTTCATGAAGGCGCCACCATCAAATTCCCAAGTGCCACGCCATTTTGCCATATCATAATAGGCTTGAGGACGAGTCCAGCGCACTGTAGCATTGGCGCTGAAAATTCTGCCAAAGCGACCTTTGTCGATCGCCTTTTTCAGTAATTGGATAGAAGGATTGAGACGATTTTGCTTCACTACAAAAAGCTCTACCTGATTGTCATCGCAAGCTTTCACCAATTTATCAGCCGAGACCAGATCTATGCCCATCGGCTTCTCGGTAATGACATTGATCTTGTGCTGAGCAGCCGCTATGCCCATTTCCGGGTGCAAGCCACTGGGAGTGCAGATCAATACAGCATCTAAATCTTCTTTTTCCAGCATCTCCTGATAATTTTGATAATAACTTTCGGTTTTATACTTTTCTGAAGCAGCCTGAGCTCTTTCTGCTTTAAGATCAGCGCAACTAATAATTTTGGCACCATCTATCTCAGCTATCGCTTCAAAATGTTTTTGGGAAATTCTTCCACAGCCAATCAATCCAAATTTAATCATAATGTCCTCTTTCACAATTTTTTTTCAGCTGACTAAATAAAAATCAGTTTAGATGCTGTCAATAAATTAGTTAGCTGTCGAGTGGCTCCAATCTGCGTTGACTGTTATCTCTGAAAGCTGAGGAAGAAACCGGGAAAGGTATTTTGGGGAAAGTAGGAAGCTCTGTGGAAAGGCTAAAACTCCAGGGAATTTTTGATAAAGATAGTTTGGCGATTGGCACTATCTGCAGAATGGGTGGGCGTAGATTTGTAGCCAATTATCAAGCTGTAAAAATCTCGAAGCTGCCATTGTAGATTGGCGAAGATGCCATATTTATCTTCGTTGTTATAAGTATCCAAACGCAAGCCGGTCGAGATCGCCAGTTTGGCAGAAAAGGCCAGATCAGCGTCAAAATTAATCAGCCAATAATCTTCATCCAATCCCGGTAGATTGGGCAGATCTTGATATTGGATATGATCGCTGGTCAGGCGGAAGGAAGAGAATTTATTGAGATCGGAAGAGATGGCAAATTGCGCCCAGAGAGCTTCGTAGGTTGCATCCAATTCATAAACCAGAGCCTCCATTTTGCTAAGTCTGAAATCGGGGCGAAACCATTTATAATTATACCAAATAGCGCCGGCAGTGTAGATATATTGTTGATGAAAAGTATCATTATAAAGCTCATCTTTCAGCGTAAAATCCAGGTTGAGAGCGATATTAAAATCTGTGGAGCTGGTAGCGCTGAAGCCGGCATAGCGGTTGATATTTTTCTGACTATCAAGCTCAGTTTGATTATTAAAAACAGCAGTTGTGTAGAGTTTTCTCAGCTTAAATTTATTCAGAGAGAGTCGGCGTGAAATTTCCAGATTGAAGTTGGAGACATTGGTTTCATAGATATAGCCCATATCGGCTGAGTAATCGGGAGATATTCGGTCTAAAATAATCTCTATGGAAGTAAGATTGGAATCGTAGCGATAGCCAAATTCACTGAGATTTCCCTGTTTATTAGCATCATTTTGATCTTTATAAGAGAAGTTTGACTCTAGCCAGAGCGTGTTACCCGGGGCAAATTCCCAATGTGGTTTTAGATGCAGAACTTCATTATGATAATCATCTTTCATGCGATTGAGCAGAGTGATTTCGGTAGAAAAATTTTCAGTACTGGGTTTGAAAGCCAGGATATTGTAGAAATAGTCGTGATTTGTGGTAATGTTCTGCTGATAATAATCGTCATAAGTAGTGATTTTTTTATCGCGTGATGAGAGCAGGCCGAAGCTGAAATTATCCCAATTCCCGTTTATTTTGACAGCGTATTGCGGCTGCATAATTCTGCGACTGTAAAAAAGCTCTTTAGTGGTATTGAAAGCATTGATATCTTCGACAAAGAAGTAGCGATTTTCGGTCAAGGCGAAGGGATATTTCAGGTTATAGATGTCGGTGGCATTATCTAGTGGTATATCGCTAAAATCAGGGTTAATCGTAAATTTTAGTTTGCTAGAGGCGCTGGGATCGATCGAAAAATCGCAGCCGTATTTGCTATCATAATCTTCCGTATTTTGCAAGTTTACCACACCTACATAATAGGGACGAAGAAAAAGGTTGAGATTGCGCGAGAATTTTTCTTCGATCACGATCTCAGAAGCTTGGCGAAAATAATCTTTTCCCATTTTTGTAGAGATAGCGGGAGCAGAATAGGTAGCTTCTTGCTGTTTTAGAAAGCGGCTTAAGACAATTTTCCATCTATGAGGCGGCTCAGGCGCAAAGCGCAAATTATTGACCGGGATCACCGCTTGCACGATCCAGAGATTTTCAGAGAGTTGGGAGCTGTATTGATAGCGACTATCCCAGCTGATATTGGTCGCCATATTTTGGTCACGGACATAATCTATTTTGTTTTCAAGGGGAAAAAACATGAAGCCATAGGCAAAGTCAGAGTTTTGGGTAATCAGCTCCAGCGCCAGATAATCAGCTTCCGGTTGACGTTCTCGCGAGGTGAAATTTCCAGCTTTGAAATTTTCGTCAATCTCCACTTCCCAGCGCAAATAGAGATTTTTCTGATCATAAGTGATTTTGCAATCAGTAGCCAAATCCAGCTCGGAAAAATCTGCCGGCTCGGTTTTTTGGAATTTTGAAAAGAGAAATGTTTGCTCGCTTTCTGCCAATAGCGGCAGGAATATTAATGAAAAGCTGAGGCATAAGAT
Organism: Cloacimonadales bacterium (SeqCode); assembly: GCA_046482725.1. Classification (GTDB taxonomy): domain Bacteria; phylum Cloacimonadota; class Cloacimonadia; order Cloacimonadales; family TCS61; genus DAOWES01. Next base: position 1,505 of record JAWOEN010000068.1, on the reverse strand, counting down.
CAACTTTGAGGATAATGATAGCTTAGCTGGCCGAGACAAAATCATATCCTTGGTTTTTTATCAGGTCCACACAAGCATCCACAATTTGAGGATTGAGTGAGACACCTCGTAATTCTCTCATTATTTCCAGAGCTTTTTCCAGGCCGAGAGCAGCACGATAGGGACGATGTGAAACCATCGCTTCCATAATGTCAGCAACTGCCAAAATTTGTGCTTCCAGTAAAATCTGCTGGCCGGTCAAGCCACGAGGATAGCCGGAGCCATCGATTTTTTCATGATGCTGATAAACAATCTCGGCAATCGGCCAGGGAAATTCGATTTTTTTCAACAGCTCATAACCGACCATACTATGACTCTTGATCACCTCATATTCCATCTTACTGATATTACCGGGTTTGGCCAGAATATCCGATGGAACAGCTATCTTGCCAATATCATGAATGATGCCGGCAAATTTGATTCCTTCCATCTGCTCCTGAGAAACGTTTAGTTCGCGAGCAATCGCCAATGCCAGATCTTGTACTCGTTTCTGATGACCTGCCGTATAGGGATCGCGCATTTCCGAGGTGTTGGCCATTGCCATAATGATGTCTTCTGTCGCCTTTTGTAACATGACAAAACTTTTCTTCAGATTCTTTTTGGCGTTGATGGTCTGAGTAGTATCATTGATCAGTAAGACAGCCCCATTGAACATTTTATTGTCATTTAAGGGAACTCCTTTCAACTCAAAATGGCGTATACCATTTTTTTGCTTGAGAGTAAATTCACTCTTGGTGCTATTGCCATTTTCCATCTGCCTGATATCTTCAACTATATCTATCTCATTTTCCGCTCTAAAATCAAACAGATTATTTATCGGGTGCGGTTGATTATTGATGAATTGCTGAGCTTCCAGATTGCAAAATTCCATCTCCCAATTGATATCAAACTTGATAATCCCGGCCGGAGAGTTTTCCAAAACTTCCTTGTTGAACTCATAAAGCTCTCTAAACCGGCGCTCGGAATTCTTGATATCTTTGGTTTGAGATTCCACCAACTGTTGCAAAGAATCTGTCATTGATTGCAGCTGCTTTTCAGATTTTTGCAGCAGCATATCATTGATCTTGAGTTTAATCACCAGATAAACCGTAAGCAAGATGAAAATCCCTAAAAAGGCTGAAGAGATTATGACAAATATTTCGATCTGATTTTCCATGAAGTAAATACTCCTCCTAACCAAAAAATCTGGCTAACGATGGTGGCCGAATTAGCGACGTGCCAATTTTTTAAAAATCCAAATAACTGTGAATTACTAGCAAGCACATGCAAAGCAAATAGCATTATCATTCCTGAGAATATAAAAAAAGATTCGATGTTTTGTAGGAAATCATCACGTGACAAAATGTTTTTTAATATCCAGATAGAGCCTAGTATTAATAGCAACTGTGCATTAAAATCTGTAATATTAATTGGTTTGTAATCCCAGCGCAACGAGGCTAAAATTCCAGCTAAAATTACTGGAATAG
>JAWOEN010000063.1:0-6358 GCA_046482725.1 Cloacimonadales bacterium (SeqCode) | reverse complement strand
AATTACTGCCCACGTCGTGGGCGAGGAGATGGCTGTCAGTGCCTCAGTTTTGCTGAATAGATACTGATTTTAATGAACAAAAAAAATAGCCGCTTCTCGAAAAACCGAAGCGGCTATTTTTAGCTCAATCTTCTATTTCATCAGCAACATTTTATTGCTGAGCACATTTTTTTCATCAGCCACCAAGCGGTACATATAGACGCCGCTGCTGATCGCTTTACCACTCTGATCTTTACCATCCCAAACCACCTCATTGATCTGATATGGTTGATTTTTCTGATCTATACTGCGTACGATCTGACCCTTGATATTGTAGATCTCGATCCTTACATTTTCGGCAGCGTTGGCCTGAAAACTGATGGTGGTGCTGGGATTAAAGGGATTGGGATAATTTTCCAGCTGATAAGCCAGGTGCAGTTCCGGTGCTTCGCCAGTCGGCAAGAAACCGTTCCAGTCGCCTTGCAGATAGGTGGTGGTGGCAGTTTCTTGCTCTTGTGCCAAAAGATGAATTTTGCCTCCGGAATATTGCAGAGCGATCTGCTGGAGATTATTGGCAAAAGGAGTTTGCCAATTATATTCAGCAGCAAATTGGTTATAGTCGAAATCATAGAAAAAGTTGAGATAGTTGTCTGTATCAGCTGTCAGCAAAACCAGGTCGGATTCGATAGTGGATGAATTTGCCAGAAGAGAATTTGGCGGCAGAGACAAGATCGAGCTAAAGCCGATTTCGGGTTGCCAGCTCAGCAGATTGAAGAGTTCAGAATTAGAAGCGTCTTTTTCCAGCAGATAGAAAATATCATCAATTTTTTGGAAAGTAGAGATGGTATCGAGCTCTGTAGTCTCCAGTAGCATTACTGGATAGTTATCATCAGTCAAAGTGTAGATTTTGGTTTGGTACTCGGCCTCAAAAGTTGTTTGTAGCAGATAGTAGATTTCTTCTTGATTGTTAAATGTGAGGCAGTTTTCCAGATCGTAAGTACTGAGGAAGCTAGTTTCAGAATATTCACCAATATTTGTCAGATAGAGAGGATCGGAATTAGGAGCACTGGGGAAATTGGGGAAATCATAAAAGTTGAGGCGTTGATCATAATAGTAATCCTTATCAAATCCGGTTGGTGCGTGAGTACCACCATAGTGGTAAGCTTCGGGATCGGTAATCGGAGGTTGGGGATGATTATAAGGATCTAGACCAGATCTGCGCATAAAGCCACGTCTTCTTTGGATTATTGATCCATAAACGGTGGCATTTCGATCTTCAAACCACAGATTGTCGGAAACAGTTTCAGCCGATTCCGGCCAGACAGGATTGTACCAAGGCCAGTCTGTGCCATCTGGCCCTGTATAGTCTGGACCGAGGTTGGGGTAAGAGTTGGCATAAGCTCCCGGATTTTGGGAAGAGTCGTAAGGAAAGCCTGCCATTTCATCAGGATAAGTGTAGCCACTTCCATTTCCCAGCACGCCATTACTTTGCAGATTGAAGACTTGCAGCTCATCTTCGATATAAGGATGGGGTGGAAAGATATATTTGTGCAGATCGACAAAGGTGTAGAGCGTATCGTTGCCGCTATAGGGACTGGGTGCGACAAAGTTGGGAGTGGAGCCGTGCGGATGTTGATAATCAAAAGTGAAAACGCCATCATAGTGGCAGGCCATATCACCGTAGATATCTTCATTTCCCTCGGCCAAAGCTGCATACAAGCCATAGAGAATTATTCCGCCGCTATTGTTATCGTAAAAAGTTATCTCGCCCTCATCTTCCATCCGAAATTTATAAGCTATCTTCACTTTATTTTCAGAAGCTAGAGCAAAATAATCAAAGGTGTTTATGGAACTTTCATCATATTCCGGTTCTCCGTATTCATCAAAACCTATAAAGCCATCGGGATGTTCGCCCACAGCTGTATTGCTGTAAGTGATATCTCCCAGCAGATAAGCATCTCCGCTGCAACCCCAAGTTTGGCTTCCACTTACTTCGCCCGAGATATAGAGATCGCAGTCAACCCAAAATGTCTGGTTGCTAGCATTTCCGCTGCTGGTAGTCCAGATTGTATCATAAAGAGTAATTTGGTTCGTGTAGATAATCTCGCTATCTTCAAACCAGTTGCCACCCTCGGCAATAATCTCATTTACCTGCTGGGCATCAGTTGGATACCAGCTGTAAACAGGAAATTCCTGCGTTCCGATCTCAACTATATCACCCATATGTATTGTATAAGACGAGCCGTTCAGTTCGACCACTGCCAAGTCGGTTGAGGGTAATACTAAATTTTCTCCATTCTCGCGTATCTCAGTCAAGGTGTGGTCAAAGGGTTTTTCAGGTACTTCTTGACCATAGCTATCACGGAAAATCTGATCTATGGGAGCACCGGACCCTATTAGAGGTTCACCTGTGGGATGATGTCGAAAAATTCCGCTGGTGGTAACTTGACCATAAAATGTAGGCCAACCATCGTTATCTCCGCCACCAGCTTGCAGAATCCAGATATCGTCGTTGGAGTGCACAGGTCCATAGAGCACATCTTGTCCCCAAAATGCTACTATGCCTGATTCTGTTCCGCCATCAGCGTTGATACTTGCTTCAAAGTCAGTGAAATATTGATAACGGCTGAGAGTGTTGCTGAAATTCTGGGAGTAGAGAACCTGCAGAGAACCATTTACATAGCTGGCTGAATGAACATTGCCCGGCATATCCAAAAAAGTAGTTTGTTGAAAAGATGCACCATTATCGCTGGTGGTGGCTTGCTGCAAAGTAGCAGCTTGCTGAAAAAAGATATGCAGATCGCTTTGATCATCCAAAGCTAAAACCGGCTGTTGATCGAGCTCTGTCTCGGCTACGGTAAAATAATCGAAACTCGCTCCGGAATTTACTGAGACTGCCAAGCGAATCGCATTGTCGGCCCAGAAAGTAAAATAGATATTCTCGTCATCAATTGCCATAGACTCATCTGCTGCAAAACTGAGCGCCTGATTATCGAATATCGGCTGAATCTGGGAAAAATCAGCGTAGATATTTATGGCCAAAATCAAAGCTAAAACCACCAAAACTTTTTTCATAATTTACTCCTCATTTATTTGTACTTTCCGAAAAAATGCTTTTCGCAGATAAGTGTCAAATATAAAATGAATATTTATAAAAATAATCTAATGAGGAGCTAATTTGCTGCACCTACTCCTCGGGCTGCAGATCAATCTGCGGATTGCATTCGGGTTCGCTGCAAGCCAATAGTTCCTGATAGCTTTTTGATTTCAGCATATTTTCGATAAAGTGATCGGAAGTGACCACTTTGGAAATTTGCGCCAGCATATTGAGGTGGCTTTGGCTCGATTTGGCTGCAGGCGATAAGAGCACGATCATCATTTTGTAGCGATTTTCCAATTTTTCGAAATGGAAGCCGGCTTTATTTACCGAGATAAAGATCTGATATTTATCCAGTAGGGCAGTTTTGGTGTGGATCAGTACCACATCGTCGGTTAGCTCTAAAGGATATTCGTGAATTACAGAAGCTACTTGCTGAGACAAAACCTGCTGAATCTGGGGGAAATTGGCAGTAAAGATCTTATCCAGAACAGCTTGCGGATCACTTTCTGGCATATTCAAAAAGAAATTTTCAGCCGGGATCAGATTCATAAACTTGCTGTCATTTACTGTTTTGTCCAGCTCATAATTGAAGTCATTCAGGTTGAGATAAGGATAAACTACCAAAAGGTTAGAATCGCTAAATTTTTGGGATAATAAATTGGGCAGATGCTCAAAGTGCAGTTTCCAAGCCAAATCACCTCGCCGAGCTACCAATTGCACGATCAGGTCGGTGGGCTTAACTTTTTCTGAGATTTCGTTACTGACATTTTTCCAATTTTCTACCTGATGCTTTTGCAGATCGCCTTTACCTTTGGAAAAGAGCTCACTTACCTGCTCAAAGCTATTTTGCTCGGAAACTATAAGCCATTCTGCCGAGATATCAGTTCCCAGTTTTTTTAGAGATTTCATAGTTTCCCAAAAACCATTTTGTTTATCGATATCGGGTGGGATAATCAGGATGATTCGCTTATTCAGGCTCAGGGGTTTTTGCAGTTTGGAGAAGAAGATCATCTCTTTGCAGCGTTTGACAAATTGTTGAGTGACCGCGCGGTAGAAAGTGCCGTTGGAGCCGGTGAAGAGATTCCAACCCAGTACGACCTTGGAAACGCGCTGTTCGTCTACAGCCCGCAAAATTGTGGCAGGCACGTTGATGCCGATTTTGTTGAGTGGGATAGCATTTTTGTGGCGGGCACTGGCTCGAATACTAGCTTTGGCCAGGATCGATTCTCCTTTTATCAGCTTAGCTTCCATATCATTGCCTTCGGTTACCACATGCAGCGGGTAGAGTGGTTCATGGCTAGTTTTGGCTTGCAATAGCAAAGCCAGATCCATCAAGCTGTTGACATTTCCGGGATTGGCCAATGGAATCAGGATGCGATCCAAGCTGCTTTTACCCGAAGCAAAGTCGCTGGGTTTTTCGGCGGCCAGAGCCATTTTTTCAGCATATTTTTGGGTGAAAAGTGAGCCGACAAACGAGGTGACCACAATCATCATAATCGTTCCGGTCAGGATCGCTTCTTCAAAAATCCCCACTCGATATCCTACCAAAACTGCCGCCAAAGTAGCAGCTGCCTGATTTACACTCATACCAAACATCAGGCCGCGCTCGATTTTATCAAAAGAGACAATTTTGCAGAAAATCCTGGCAGCTAAATCTTTGGAAAGCAGAGCTATTATTACCATCACAATAGTTACTACTGCCGCATCCAGATTGGTGAAAAGCACCAAAGGATCGATCAACATGCCTACCGAAATGAGGAAGAAGGGGATAAAGAGCGAGCTGCCGACAAATTGGATGCGGTTCATCAAGACACTTTTTTCCGGGATCAACGGATTTAGGGTCAAGCCGGCTAGAAAGGCTCCGATAATCGGCTCCAAACCGATCATATGAGAAAAATGAGCACAGATGAAAAGAGCTGTGATTACAAAGACATATTCCTCTACTCCGGTATCTGTGAAGAAATGACGGAAAAACCAGCTGGTGATACGTGGTAGTAAGATGATAACCAGCGCAGCGTAGAGCACTGAAAAGCTGAGTAATTTTAGCCAAAATTGCAGATTCAGATCTCCGCTATTACTGGCGATGATTACGGCCAAAATGATAAAGGCCATAGTGTCAGTGAGGATGGTGCCGCCGATAGTGGCAGTGGCAGAACGTTTTTTACCCAAGCCAAAACGACTGACTATCGGAAAGGTGAGTAGAGTGTGCGAGGAAAACATGGTTGCCAGCAAAATCGAGGCTGGTAAATTCATATCCAGAATATAATATCCGGCTGCGGTACCCAAAACAAGCGGGATAAAAAATGTGAGAAATCCAAAAACCAAACTGTGATGCTTGTTTTTTCGCACCTCTTCCAGATTGATCTCAAGACCTGCCTGAAACATGATGTAAAGTAGGCCAATTGTGCCTAAAAGCTCGATAGTTTTATCACGTTCCAAAATGTTGGAAACGTAAGGACCCAAAATAATGCCAAAGAAAATTAATCCGACGATACCGGGTAGCTTTGCCTTTTCCGCAAAAATCGGGGCGATCAGCACCGAAGACATTACGATCGCGAAAATCAAGACAGGATCATGAACAGGAATTCCCATTTTTTTGTTCTCCATTTTTTTATTGAACTGTGAAATCCTTGCCTACGATTTCACAACGCTAACTGTTGATAGATTTATTTTCCACAAAGGGAAAGTTATTTAGCTTTTATGCTCCAAAACTTCCAAAACCAGAATTGCATTTTGGCTTTTGATACGTCAACAGAAAATGCTGTGATTAGTTACCAAAGAAATATTTCAGCTTTCTTCCCCAAAAAAAAAGCAGCAAATAAAATTGCTGCTAAAAAAAGTGGTGGAGCATATCGGACTTGAACCGATGACCCCTACACTGCCAGTGTAGTGCTCTCCCAGCTGAGCTAATGCCCCACAAGTGTTTCCAAAAAAATTATGAAGATTTTTGTGTCTATAATTTTTTTTGAGATCTGCTGAATACCAGACTTCGAGAGCCTCAGCCACCTGCCTTCGAGAGCCTCAGTCAGCAGTTTCCATTTACTATGTAATAAGCTTACGCTCCCGAGATCGTTTTACTAACGTCTTGCCGACTCGTTGTCGCTAGCTTTTTACTGCGTAATAAGCTTACGCTCCCGAGATCGTTTTACTAGCGTAAAGCCGACTCGTTGTCGCTAGCTTTTTACTGCGTAATAAGCTTACGCTCCCGAGATCGTTTTACTAACGTCTTGCCGACTCGTTGTCGCTAGCTTTTTACTGCGTAATAAGCTTACGCTCCCG
>JAWOEN010000005.1:0-15194 GCA_046482725.1 Cloacimonadales bacterium (SeqCode) | reverse complement strand
TTCCACTGGGGTTCGTTGAAAAATCTTCTTTTTTCCATAAATCAGCAATAACCCAAAACCTCACCGCCCAGCTCAAGATCACTTCGGTTTCACATTTTTTTTTGTTCGGTTAGCCTGCCCCGTGGAATTCGAGGTACGAGACTATTTCACTGGGGTTCGTTGAAAAATTCTTTCTCTTTTCCACTATTCATCCACCAGCCAAAAACCTCACTCCCAGCTCAAAATAACTCCCGTTTCCCATTTCACCTCTCCCATTTCACTTTCTTGACAAGACGTAGCCCCCGTTCATCGGGGCGGAGTCTGTTCACACTTTTGGGTTCGTTGAAAATTCTTCTCTTTTCCAACATTTAGAAGATCAGCCCAATGCGCCAGTGGGCGCACAAGCCTCACTGACTAGCTCAAAAAAAACTACAGCTCAACTTATCAAAAAAAGCTCACAATTACAATTGTGAGCTTTTTAAATATAAAAATATCAGTCCAATTTAATTGGAGAATTTCCGCATGAAGGCGGGAATCTCTTTTTGGATCGTACTTTTGGTTTTATGATTTGTCTCATTATTTTGTTTGCGGCTGATATTCATGTTTTCAGTATCTCTGATGCGATTGATAGTTTCGCTGAGTTCTTCGTTTTTGCTGCGTTCGAAGTTCATACCGCGATGGGGTCGAATCGGGTTGCTGAGGCTTTTGGAGCCCAAGCCGGTAGCAATGAAGGTAACTTTGATCTTACCTTCCATATTGGCGTCGGTAACCACGCCGGGAATAATATCGCCATCATCGCCGGTAGCATTGGTGATGATCTCGGAGATAGTTTGGAATTCGCTCATCTTAAAATCATTTCCGGCTGTGATATTTAGCAGTACACCCTGAGTATTGTCGAGGGTAAGATCGTCCAGAAGCGGATTTGACATGGCGATTTCGGCGGCTTTCTGAGCTCGATCTTCGCCACTGGCTACTCCGATACCCATCAAAGCCAAACCTTTGCGCTGCATCACGGTGCGCACATCGGCAAAGTCGACGTTGATATAGCCACTGAAATGGATAATTTCACTGATAGCTTTGACAGCATCGTAGAGGATATTATCGGCTTTTTTGAAGCATTCGGTAAAACCGAGATTTTGGTAGGTCTTCAGCAATTTTTCGTTGGGAATCACCATCAGCGAATCCACACACTCTTTCAGTTCACTGATTCCACGCTCAGCATTCATAATCCGTTTTTTGCCTTCCCATTCGAAGGGGCTGTTGACGATGCCGATCGAGAGTATATCCATATCTTTGGCAATTTCCGCGATGAAAGGAGCAGCACCGGTACCGGTGCCACCGCCCATGCCGGCAGCGATAAAGATCATGTCGGTACCTTCGAGGCGGGCTCTGATCTCATCGATAGATTCTTCGGCAGATTTTTTGCCGATTTCCGGATTTGATCCGGCGCCCAAGCCGCGGGTAGCTTCTTTGCCGATCTGTAGTGTATCGCCGGCTTGAGATTTTCGTAAGTCGCTGACATCGGTATTTATCACCACAAATTCTATGCCGGTCAAGCCATTTTCGATCATGGTATTTACCGCATTTCCGCCAGCTCCACCAACTCCGATTACTTTGATTTTGGTGCCAAAAGGCTGCTCGTCACAGAGATCAAGTTCTAACATAATATTCTCCTAAATATACTCTTTGAAATAGTCGATTATAGATTGGATAAAATTCGCAAAAGGTCCTTTGCGAGATTTTGAAGAGATATAAGATTCATCTTCCAGTCCGCTGAAAGCCTGATACAAAATGCCCACACTGGTAGCAAAGCGAGGTGTGCTGAGGCGATCTGTGGGACCGGATAATTTACTCAAATCGGGATAGCCGATTTTGGCTGACATATTGAAGATATCTTCGGTCAGAAATTCCAGATTTTTCAGCAGGCTAGCGCCTCCGGTCAGGGTGATGCCGGCAGTAATCATTTTCAGGTTGTTGTTTTCGTTCAGCAGCTCGTAAGCTGCTTCCAAGATTTCGCGCATTCTGGCTTCGATAATTTCCGAGACATAGCGCAATTTTTTTTCTGTAGTTTCCCGACCAGCGATGCCCAGAATTTCGATTAATTGATCTTCCGGCACAGATTCGGCGATGGTGTTACCATTTTCAGTTTTGATATCTTCCGCGTTTTGGGGAGTGGTGTGCAAGCCGATGGCCAGATCTTGAGTGATATTGGTGCCACCCAGCGGCAAAACAGCGCTGTAGCGAATGCTGCCTTTGTAGAAGACAGCTAGGTCAGTAGTGCCACCTCCGATGTCGATAATCACAGAGCCCAATTCAGTTTCCACTTCATTTAAGACTGCATAAGATGAGGCTATCGGTTCCAAAAATAACTCTTCCACTTTGTAGCCGCAAATTTCCACACATTTGGAAATATTGCGAATTGTATTCATATCTGCCATCACAATATGGATATAGGCTGACAAATTGAAACCACTCATTTTCAGCGGATTGATAATACCTTCTTGGTCATCAATCGAAAAATATTGAGGAATCGCATGAATAATATCCAGCTTCTCATTGCCTTGCTGGATCTTTACATTATTTTTGGCGTTGGTGATAACATTTTCGATATCATCACGCGAGATCTCACTGGGTGTATCGCCGGATGATAGACTAATGCGGCCCAGAGTATTTTGGCTGCGGATATGTTCTCCGGCAATGCCAATATAGATATTTTTGGCTTTGCAATCTGCCATTGTCTCAGCTTCCGATATCGCCTCGTTGATAGAGCGCGAAGCCTTCATGATATCGATGGCTACTCCGTTTAACAAGCCACTGGATTTGCTGGTACCAATGCCTTTCACTTCCAATTTATATTCCGAATTGACCATGGCAATTATCACACAAATTTTTGTGGTTCCGATATCGATTGCTGTAATTATTTGTCCACTTTTCATCATACCCCCGGTCGCTCGATCAGTTTATTTTCAAATCTTAAATCTATGTAGGAATCTTTGGCAAAAGAGCGATTGTCTCGCAATAATTTATAGCGCTCTAGTTTCTCTTTCAAATCTCCTTGACCCAAAACTATTCGGAAGCCGATGGGAGATTGCACCAGAACTATCTCGCCACTGCTGCGATAAAATTCTGAAATATCATCAAACAGATTACATTCTGATAAAACTTCCGCTATACTATATACTTCTTGCAGCCAAGCGCTGGAGATCTTTTCACCAATTATCAGTTCGTTTTGGGGAATGTCGCTGGAGATCACCGGTAAAATCTCATTGTGGAAATATTGGGTATTATCCAAAATCTCATAATCCTTGGTTAAAGGAAAAAGTTCGCCTTCTTTGCTGCATAGATACATATAACCCTTTTTTTCTTCGATAGTTATCTCCAGTTTGTTGGGAAGTTTTCTAGAGATGGAGATATCTTTGATCCGGTTGATATTGCTGTATTTTTTCAAAACATCTGTCTTGGAGATCTCGTAGAGATTTTTGCCTAAAAAGTCCTGAGAGATATTGGTGAGAAATTCTGTTTCCAGATTTCTATTGCCGCTGATTGTTACAGATTGGATCTGCAGAATATTGAGGTTTTTTATCAGATATTTTAGACCAGAGCCCACGGCAACCAAGCTAAATATAATGCAGATAAATAAGATATAATATCTGCTGGAGCCGCGTTTTTTTCTCATATGCCAATAACCTCGATTTCTTCTTCTAATTTGATTTTAAATTTATTATACACTTCATTCTTCACCAAGTTCATCAATTTTCTGGTATCACCAAAGGTAGCGTTATCACGATTGATGATGAAATTTGCGTGCTTTTCACTGACACTGGCGCCACCTATTTGGCATCCTTTCAAACCACACTCATCGATCAATCGACCTGCGCTTTCATCTGGCGGGTTTTTGAAAAAACAGCCCAAATTGGGATAATTCAAGGGCTGACTTTTCCGGCGTTGATCTATCCTGGCCAAAACTTTTTCTTTCTCTGCTATCTGAGCAACAGGCTCTAATCGCAAGCAGATCTCATAGATAAAGCCACTAAGCTTGCTGCTACGATAGGAAAAGCAAATCTGCTCGGCATCAAGCTGCTGGCTTCTGCCACTTTTATCGATCAGCTTCACCCATTTGACAAAATCGCCAATGCTAGCTCCATAAGCGCCTGCATTCATCTTTACCAATCCACCCAGATGCGCCGGAATGCCCGAGAGAAAACTCAGCCCGCCCAAATCGTAGCGCAAAAGAGCGTGGATCAAGGCGTTGATATTGAAATTGGCAGAAACCACAATTTCATTTTCCTCAATTTGCAAGGAACGAGGCAGCTGCTTATCGGAAATCAGATAACAGTTTTCCACTTTACCCAGCAGCAGATTGGAGCCAGCTCCCAGGGGCAGAAAATCAAGCGCAGCTTCAGATAAATGAAAGATCAATTTAGCTAAATCACTAACGCTTTCTGGCAAAAAGAGATACGCCTCTATATCTTCATTTCTGAAATGAGAGATATTGCCAGATAATTTCTTTGAAAGAATTGGGTTTAGCGATTTAATGTCAAACATTTTTTCAATTACCGTCTCTTTTTATTAATTCCATCCCAAATTTGTAGATGGGACCGGCTCCGATCGTGATCACAATATCGCCCGGTTCGATGATTTTTTGCAGAGTGGGAATGATCTCGGAATTACTGGGAATATAGAGAGCATTTTTATGTCCCGATTGAATCGCCGCATTGCAGATCAGTTCGCCTGAGACTCCTGGAATAGGAGCTTCCCGCGCTGGATAGATCGGGGCGACTAACAAAAGATCAGCTTGAAAAAAAGCGCGCCCGAAATCTTCATAAAAATCTTGAGTTCGTGAATAGAGATGAGGCTGAAAAAGCGCTACTATTCGGCGCTTGCTACTGTCGCGCACTCCTTTGAGAGTGGCGATAATCTCGGTGGGATGATGAGCATAATCGTCATAGATCAAAATATCGTCAAATTCACCTTTGTATTCGAATCTCCGAAATACTCCATTGTAGTTTTCTAGTCCGGCGCGAATTTGCTGAAATGGTATATCCAGCTCGAAGCCGATGGCAATGGCATGCAGAGCGTTGAGGATATTGAAATTTCCCATTACTTGCAGTTGCACGCTGCCCATTAGTTGATCATCGATCAAGACATCAAACTGAGATTTGAAATTTTGCATGCGGATATTTTCAGCTCGGACAAAAGCTTGACGCGAGAAACCGTAAGTAACGATTTTTTTATTGATTCTGGGAATCACACTTTGCACGCCCACATCATCCAGGCAGGCTACTACGCAGCCAAAGAAGGGAACTTTGTTGGCATATTGCACAAAGGCATCTTTCACACCTTCCAGATCGGAATAGCAATCCAAGTGATCAGCTTCGATATTGGTGATGCCGGCAATGATAGGGCTGAGGGTGAGGAAAGAGCGATCAAATTCATCCGCTTCCACCACAATATATTCACCCGAGCCCAGCAGATTATTGGAGCCATAATTTTTGACAATGCCGCCCACGATAATGGTGGGATCAAATTTGGCAGCAGAGAGCACGCTACCCACCATTGAGGTGGTGGATGTTTTGCCGTGAGTGCCGGCAATGCCGATGCCATAGCTCATCCTCATGATTTCCGATAGCATTTCTGCGCGACGAATCACGGGGATTTTGTGCTGAAGAGCAGCGGCGATCTCCGGGTTACTATCATGCACAGCCGAAGATTTTACCACTACATCTGCCTTGGCGATCAATTTGGCATCATGTCCTTCAGCCACCACAGCTCCTAATTTTTGCAGATTTTCGGTAATTTCGGTTTTCTGCAGATCAGAGCCAGAAATCTGAAAGCCTTGATTCAAAAGCAATTCTGCGATGCCACTCATTCCGATGCCACCGATTCCGACGAAATGGATATTCCTAATTTTTCCTAACATATATTCTCCAAATTATTTTGATCTTGCAATCAGCATTTCAGCTATGGTCTCGGCTGCATTTTGATGCAGAGAGAGGCTGAAATTAGCTTGCAAAATCGTTAAATTGTTTTTCATTTCCAATAATTTTTTCAGTAATTTATCGGGGTTTAGATCTTTTTGCTGCAGAATCTTGCCAATGTGTTTTATCTTCCAATCCAGAGCATTGTAATATTGGTGATTTCCGGCAGCTGAAGGCAGAGGCACGATCACGGTGGGAAGCTTGTTAACTTCCAATTCTGCCAAACTAAGAGCACCACCGCGGGCCAGTGCAAAATCGGCTATTTCATAAAGCGCATTGATTTCAGAGGTAAAACTAAAAGCGTACAAACCGGGGCGCCCTGCTATTTTGGGAAGAAATTCCTCATAGCTATATTTTCCGATCTGCCAGATCAGATCGATTTCATTTTCATATAACTGATCTAAAATGGGATAGATAGCTTTATTCAGGGCCAAAGAACCTTGGCTGCCGCCGAGTAAGAATAGTTTGGTGGCAGGAGGACGAAAGCCAAATTCAGAGAGGTCGAGAGATTTTGTAGATTTTGTGCAATTGATAGGATTTCCGCTAAGCACAGTTTTGTCGGTAGGCAGAAATTTATTGGCATAAGTGCTACCCAGAAAGATTGATTCTGCGTATTTGCTGAGAATTCTGGTGGTAAGACCGGGATAGCTATTTTGCTCTTGTAGATAGAGTGGGATGCCCAGTCGATGGGCCGCGTAGCCTACCGGGCCACTGACAAAGCCGCCGGTTCCCAGGACAAGATCGGGCTGAAAACGCTTGATAATTTTTTGGGAGTCTGCGATGCTCTTTAGCAATTTGAAAGGAAAGCGTAGATGCGAGAAGGTAAAGTGACGATACAATTTTTGCACATTGATCCCGGCAAATTCAAAGCCGGCTTCAGCAGCTAGTTTTTCTTCCAAACTGCCCAGATTGCCGACATACAATACTTGCCAGCCGCGTTTTTTCAGAGCAGATGCTATGGAGAGTGCCGGTATAATGTGGCCTCCGGTTCCACCTGCTGCGACGATTATTTTTTTCATATCACCCTTCTGCGGCTAGCGCTAATATTTAGTAGTAAACCGATTGTTACAGAATTTATCAATAAAGATGTTCCGCCGTAACTGATGAAAGGCAGGGTAACTCCGGTCGCTGGCAAAGCGGAGATGGCAACTCCGATATTGACCATAGCGTTGATAAAAAGGTTGAGCCCCAAACCGATTCCGGCCAGCTGCAAAAATAGATCTTTCTCTTGGCGTGAATTGCGAAAGACGCGCCAAAAAAGGGCGCAATAAGCTAGTAGAATGATAAAAGTACCCCACAAACCATAGTCTTCTCCTATTATGGAAAAGACATAATCAGTTTTGGCTTCGGGCAAAAAATAGTGCTTGCCCAAACCGTGGGTGGGACCGCGTCCCAACAGACCGCCACTGGCCAAAGCTATCAAACTTTCTCGCACCTGATAATCACTTTCGCCCTGATAATCTGTCTCGAGGTTTAATGCTTTGTGATAGAGAGAATATTTGTAAAAAATATCCATTCTGCTGCTGCGATAATCGGGACCAAATTTTAAGACTGCAAAGCCTGTGACTCCCACAATCAGGATAATTGATAAAATCGTACTGTAGCGGATTTTGGCTATGATGAACATCCAGAGCAGAGTCAGGCTGGAAATTACCAAAGGTGTGAAATGCCTTTCGTGTAAGATAAACATGTAGATGATGGCAATGATTATAATCATAAAGCTGAAATCTTTCAGGAAATTTTTGGGAGTAGAGCGCTCTATGCAATCAGATTTTTTATCCAAAACATTGGCGGCAAAGAGCACCAAGACAACCCGAGCCAAAATACTGGGTTGGATATTGATTCCCAAAATTCTGATGCTGCGCACCGAGCCATTTACGGCAGATTCGGGATAGAGGATAGATTTGAAAAAAACTGCGATCAATAAAAATAGAGTGAGCAGTAAAAGAGGAAAAATTGCTTTTCGTAAAAACTCTAATGAGATAACTTTGAAGGAGATCCAGAGCGATAAGATTGAAAGCAGAAACCAGAAAGCTTGGCGAAAGAAAAAGGAAAGATCAGTGCGGACAGAATTGATGTTTAACTGCATAAATATTCCGATAATAATTAAGAAAAAATAGGTTAGTAAAATCGTATTGTCATGATCTACAATCATCAATTTTCGCTTTCTTTTCATGCTTGCAGTTTCCTTACTATTTGTTTGAAGCTGTTTCCGCGCGCTTCAAAATTTTTGTACATATCATAGCTGGTACAGGCGGGTGAAAGCAAGACAGTTTCACCCTTTTTTGCCTCCTGAAAGGCTGCCAAAACAGCTGCTTCCAAACTGTTAAATTTTTGCAGTGGACAAGATTGGGTGTAGGTCTCAGCCATTTCGGCGGCAGCTTCTCCGATTAGATAGAGTTTGCTGACATATTTTTCTAGGAAAGGATTCAATATAGAGTAATCTTCGCCTTTGCCACGACCTCCCATTATCAAACGCAGTGGCTGGGAAAAAGATTGCAGGGCAAATTTCACAGAATCAGTATTGGTGGCTTTGGAATCATTGACGAAATCTATGCCATTGATAGTAGCGACAAATTCCAAACGATGGGGCAGAGCCGAAAATTTTTTCAGAGCAGTCCGAATAGTTTCTGCTGGGATCTGCAAATGCTCTGCCAGCAGAATAGCAGCTTGGCAATTGGCAATATTGTGTGGTCCCTGTAAGCTGAGATCTGCAATTTTATAATTAGCATTGCTTGAAATGATCTTGCTCGCATCGGCTCTGATATCGGCCTGTGGGTGCCGACCAAATGTAGCTTTTCTAGCTCTTATCTGCGAAGTTAATTTGGCGATTTCTGGATCATCCAGATTGATGATTGCCAGATCATCACTTTTTTGCTTCTGAAAAATCTTGAATTTGGTAGCGGCATATTCAGTAAAAGAGGCGTAGCGATCTAAATGATCGGGGGTAATATTTAGCAAAATTGCCGCATCAGCCCGAAAATCTTTGATCAGTTCCAATTGAAAGCTGGAGAGCTCCAAAACTATAAAATCAATGCCCTGGTTTTGGATGGGAAAAGAGGTGAAGGCGGCTCCGATATTTCCGGCTAAGATTGTCTGATAGCCGGCAGTTTGCAAAATATAGTTGATGAGGCTGACTGTGGTACTTTTGCCATTGGAGCCGGTCACAGCAATTATTTTGCTGTCGGTAGCTTTCAGCCGAAAACCCAGCTCAATTTCGGAGATTAGCTCGATTCCTTGATCCTTAGCAGCCTGCAAAATAGGGATATCGGGAATTCCCGGGCTGACAATCATGGTAGCGCAATCCAAAGCAGCTACGGTGTGTCCGCCAAATTCACAGGCAAAATCCTGGCTGATTTGGTTTGCCTTTGCTATTTTGTCAGCAGGCTGGTATTCGCTCAGGAAGGGAGAATAGCCCAGCTCTTTGAGCTTATATGCTGCTGCGATGCCGCTGCGGGCTAATCCTAAAATCGTATATTTATGCATGGTTTATCTCAACTTGATGGTTCCGATAGCTACAGCAGCCAAGAGCGCTGCAATGATCCAAAATCTCAAAACTATTTTTTCCTCTTTGATGCCTTTCAACTCAAAATGATGATGAATGGGAGCACAGAGAAATACGCGTCTGCCTTTACCATATTTTTTTCTGGAATACTTGAAATAGTAGCGTTGGATCAGCACCGAAAGTGCTTCCATCACAAAGATGCCACCGGCGATGGCGAAAAATATCTCTTCGCGCAGGATAATGGCTAAGACCGCCAAAATTCCACCCAGAGAGAGCGAGCCGGTGTCGCCCAAGAAAACTTCGGCCGGTTTACTATTGTACCACAAAAATCCCATCACAGTACCGATCAGGGCTGAGGTGAAAATGGTCAACTCCCCGGCAGTGGAGATAAAATCTAAGTTTAGATATTGGGCAAAGCCAAAATGCCCTTTCAAAAAAGCCATCACTCCGAGGGCGAAAGCAGAGAAGATAATTGTGCCGCCGGCCAATCCATCCAAACCGTCTGTCAGATTGACGGCATTGGAAGTAGCCACAATCATAAAGATGACAAAGGGGATGAAAAGCCAGCCCAATTGCAAGGCAATATTTTTTAGAAAAGGGATATTGAGCTTGGTTACCAGGCTCGTGTCATCTGTGCTGTAATATAGGGTCATTGCAACGATCAAGCCCAAAGTAACCTGAGCCAGCAATTTATATTTGGCGATCAAACCTTTTTTGGCATGTCGAAAATTTTTGAGATAATCATCCAAGAAACCTACTCCGCCCAACCAAATAGTAGTCAGGAACATGATGAGAATATTGTTATTGGTGAGATTATTCCAAAGCAGAGATGAGATCAAGAGTCCGCTAAGCACGATCAATCCACCCATGGTAGGAGTACCTTTTTTTTGTCGGTGAGCAGTGGGTAGATCTTCATCGATGGTTTCGATGGCTTGATGCCTTTTGAGCAGACGAATAAATTTGGGGCCGAGAAAGATCGAGAAGATCAAGGCTGTGATAAAGGCAGCAATCGACCTAAAGGTAACATATTGAAAAACATTGAAAATACTAAAACCGAATAACTGTTTATCCACCAAAGGATTAAATAGATGATAAAACATATCTACCTCATTTTTGTAATATTTTTTCGACGATTTTTTCCAGCTGAATAGAGCGGGAAGCTTTCACCAGAATGATGCTTTCCGGGGGAAAATCTTGATAGATCTGGGAATCTAACAAAGCTTCCACAGAGTGAAAGTGGTGATCTGCGTCATAAGCTATGGAAAATGGACCAACAGCAATAACTTGCTGGAAATCCACTGTTTTTAGACATTTCCAAATATCTTTATGATATTTTTCTGTCAACTCCCCTAATTCCAGCATATCTCCAATAATGGCAATATGGGGGCGAGTCGGTTGGTAGGAATTGGCAAAATTGAGTGCTGCTTTCATGGAGTTGGGGTTGGCATTATAGCAATCTGAAATGATCGTCTGCCTAGAATTATGTAAAAACTGCATGCGGTTTTTGATCTCCAAAGCTAGTGAAAGCCCGCTTTGGATAAATTCAGGATCGATCTTGAGCTCAGCTGCTATCGTAGCAGCCAAAGCAGCATTGTAGACATTTTCGCGAAAAGGCGTAGCAAGGGAGATGGCTAAATTATTCAGCTGGAAATTTATCCTCTCACCGTGACTCTGAATATTGTTGATCTGATAATCAGAACCTGCTTTTTGGCCAAAAGTAATCCCATTCAAGTTGGCAAATCTTAGATCATCCCCGGGGAAAATCCTGATCTCGTTTTGACCCCGAAAGATAGAGGTCTTTTCCTGAAAAACTCCCGCTTCATCGATCAGGAATTCCAGATGAGAAGGCCCGATCGAGGTGATGGCATTTATATCGGCTTGAGCTATATCACTGAGTGCTTTGATCTCTCCGAAATGATTTGTTCCCAGCTCGAAAACAGCAAAGTGATGCAGGGTGGAGAGCTGGAAAATTGTTTTGGGAAGTCCCACCAGATTGTTTTCGTTGGAAAAAGTCTTGAGAGTGGGGTGCACCTGATTTAAAATATTATAAAGATATTCTTTGGTCGTGGTCTTTCCATAGCTACCGGTAATAGCAATAGATTTGATTGCAAATAATTTTTTATAGATTGAAGCCAATTTACCATAGGCCCGGGTCGTATCCTTTACTCTGATTATTGGTTGAGCTTCTCCCTGATATTCGCTATTGACAATGGCTAAACAATTTTTGTTCTGCAGAGCCCTCTCCACAAATTGATTACCATCGAAATTTTCACCTTGCAAAGCAAAAAATATCGATTCTGCTGTCATTGTTCGGCTGTCGGTAGAGATTGCCTGATAGATTTGTCGGGTATTTTCTAGTTTACTATTAAATATCACTTCCAGCATCAGAGCATCGATGGGAATAGCGAGGTTGGTTGCTCTGTCCTGATAGGATTCAGCTATCTCCAGATCGTCAAAATAGAGTTTTTCACCCCGAACCTCTTGATATTTTTCATGACCTTTGCCGGCAATCAGAACTATATCTCCCGGATGGGCCAAGGCGATAGCACTAAGAATTGCTTCTTTTCTATCTTGTAGAATCCAAAACTTTTCGCAATGAGCTTGTTGAGAAATAATCTCCCTGATAATATTAGCCGGATCTTCAGAACGGGGATTATCAGTAGTAATGATTACCAGGTCAGCTCTCAGGGCTGCTTTCATCATTTCAGGGCGTTTGTTGGAATCGCGATCTCCACCTGCGCCAAAAACGCAAATCAAGCGCCTCTTTTTTAGCTTGGAAAGTGTGGATAAAACATTTTGCAGAGCGTCGGGTGAGTGAGCATAATCTACATAAACTCCCACTTGCGGTTTAGAATTAGCAATTTCCAGACGCCCCGGCACATTTCCCAGATTGGCGATAATTGCCTGCAATTTTTCCAAATCATATTGGGGAAAAAGCTCTGCGATCAATGCGATGGTGATCGCCAGATTGAAAATATTATATTCGCCAATCATTTTAGTTTTGAAGTGCTGATATTGTCCATTTCTGACCAAACTGAAGCGGCTGCCCTGAAAATGAGAGCTACTGTTTTTTATGGTGATATCACCATCCTGAAAAGAGATTCCCAGTTTTTGGGTATGTTCTTTAGCATACAAGATTTTGCCATATTTATCATCTAGATTTATCAAAGCCAGGCCGCTATTTTCTCTCAGCAAATGAAAGAGGCGAAATTTTGTGGCAGCATATTCATCCAAACTAGCGTGAAAATCGAGATGATCCTGCGTGAGATTGGTGAAGATAGCTGCCGAGAAATTCATATAATCAACTCTGTTCAGAGCTAAAGCATGCGATGAAACTTCCAAGATCACATACTCAATTTTGGCTTTCACCATCTGCTGCAAAATCTGATTTAATTCGATAATGTCGGGAGTAGTACGTTCGGTGGGGAAGAGCTGATCAGCGATTTTGTAACCCAAAGTTCCGATCATACCGACTGGCTGCCCCATCTGCAGTAAAGTTTGATAAAAAATATGAGCGACAGTGGTTTTGCCGTTGGTGCCGGTAACGCCGATCAGTTTTAGTTTTGAACTGGGGTCATCATAATAATCTTTGGCTAATAAGGCAGTGGCTTGGCGAGTGTCGCTGACCACGATTTGCGGAAGCTCGATCTTTAGTAAACGTTCGCAGATCAGCAAAGATGCGCCTTGAGCTAAAGCTTGCTCGGCAAAGTCATGTCCATCAAATTGATAGCCGGAGATGCAGATAAAGATATCATTTGGGCTGATTTTTCTAGTATCGGTTACCGGTCGCTGGGCTGCGGTAAAGTTATCTAATTTTGTTTCTAAGGTGATTTCCTTGAGAAGATCGACGATTTTTTCTTTGGTCATCTGGCTACTACCTCGCATTGTTCTCCATATTTTATTTGTGTACCGGCCGGGATAGATTGAGATCGAATTACACCATTGCCTTGCACGATCAATTTTATTCCGCGTTGATTTGTTTTATTTAGGGCTTGTCTGAGAGTATATCCCACGATATCTGGCATCTGATAATCTAAGTTGAGAGTAGAATTTGTTTCAGCCTGTTTGGTACCGAAGATAATAATCATCTTTTCCTGAATATCATAAGAAACATGTGGTTTGGGAAATTGATTCAGCACCAGATCTCCTTTCTCTTGATCCATGATCTTGGCTTTGAGGTTTTGCTGCTGCAAGATTTCCTGCACTTCTGCATAGGTTTTTCCGATCAAATCGGGAGCTTCAGTATAGGTTGTATTTTGGATGGTGATATCAGTGAGGATATTGCTATCGGGCAATTTGACGATTTGCTGAGCAATTGCCGAGAAAGTGGGAGCTGCAGAATTGGATGCATAATAGCTATAAGACTTGAAATCTGCTTCATCATAAACAACCACAGCCACATATTTGGGTTTGTCTACTGGAAAAAATCCGGTAAAGACAGAAGTATACTTTTCATCCGAATAGCCGCTTGTTCCCATAATTTGTTTTTCGGCTGTACCGGTTTTTCCAGCCATTTCCAGATAGCTGAGCTTGCTATGGCGCGCTGTTCCATAATCAAAAACACTCTTTAGATAATCTTTGAGTGTATCTAATGATTTCTGATCGGAAATAGTACGCAAAACCTGGGGTTTGGCAGTGTGAATAATATTTCCCTTACTGTCTTCTATTTGCCGAACAATATTAGGGCGCATCACTTTGCCACCATTGGCAAAAGCGCTGTAGGCAACTGCTAATTGCAAAACAGTTACAGACACCTCGTGCCCAAAGGAGATGGAATGCAGAGAATAACCTTGCCAATCGCTTAATTTACGAAAAATTCCAGGTGCTTCATTACTAAGATTACTGCTGGTAGACTGCCCAAAGCCCAGCGCCAACATCCTTTCATAAAGAGCTTTGTTGCCGATTTGTTCTACAGCTTTGCTGATGCCTACATTGCTGGAATGAGCGATAATATCTTTGAGGTTCAGGTTGCCATAGTCATGATCATCCCTGATATATCTGAATTTATCTCCATACTCTATTTTATAATCTTTCGTACTGATGATTTCATCAGGTTGGAATAGCTTATTTTCCAGAGCCAGCAAGGCAGTAATGGGTTTCATCACACTACCGGGCTCAAACATAAACGAGGCTACCATATTGCTTTGGCTCCGTAAATATGCGGCTGACCTAGTATCATCTTTGGCTGAAATACCTGCCATGGCTACAATGTTTCCACTATAAGGATCCATGATCAGTCCCATCGCGTTGGCTGCTTGGTACTCTTGCAAGCCATGACGCAATTTTTCTTCCAAAATCTCCTGAATGTCCATGTTCATGGTCAGAATCAGATTATCACCATTTTGAGCTAGTTTCTCTTGCAATTGTAAGATGGGAATATGTTTATTTTTGGCGTCTGATATTGTTTCGACCCATCCAAAAGACCCAGTAAGCTGATCGTTGTATGAGCTTTCCAATCCGCATTTACCCTCCAATGTATAGAGCGATTGATCAGCGCCGGAAACTCCGTCGGGTTCGATCTTTCCTACCATTCCCAAAAGCCTGGAAGCCAATTTACCTTTGGGATAGGTGCGCTCGATCTTGCTGAAGCTAACAACCAGTCCGGGAATTTTCCTTTGAAAGAATGCTGCTTTTAGTTGGAGAATATTGCGTTCGGAAATATCATTATCGATCATGACAGATTTTTTTTTCGAGGTTAAGCGCTGCTTTATTCTGGAGGCTGAGGCGCCAGT
>JAWOEN010000137.1:0-11522 GCA_046482725.1 Cloacimonadales bacterium (SeqCode) | reverse complement strand
GACGACAATTATTTCTGCCCGAGCCCAGGTGCTTCGAATTTTGCGAACTACGTCGCCAAGAGCGTCCGCCTCGTTTTTTGCGGGTATTACGATTGAAAACGGCGGTTTCTGCATGGAGAGGCTCCGGCAAGTCGTTCGACCTGCGATCATTATCGGCAAAGTCGAGTTGCCTTCGCTAGGGTGCGTCGCTTGAGGCCTCGGGCGCTCTTGGTTTTTCGTACCAAAGATTTAACGATAATTGATCCAGAAGAGAAATTCCAGCGATCTGGAAATCTTGCCAGCCAAGATTTATCTCAGCCAGATGATTTGCTCTGATATAGGCATAATTTGCTTGCAGCAGAAGATCTGCCTTAGAGCTTCCGGCAGCTATAAAAAATTCTTCATAATAGGTTGATTGTTGATCCGAACTTTCTACATTGGTCGGATCATCGAGCTCAAAATCAAAAGCACCCACTTCGGTCTTTACTTCCAAATAATCTAGCTGTAAGCGAGAATTTACTGCCAATTTTTCGGTACGAAACTGAAAATTTCCTGCTGCTAATTGATTTGCCAAAAAACCGTCATTCCATTGCATCTGGCTTTTCTGTATAGTTGCACTAAGATATTCTGTTTCCAGATAGGGTTGCCAAGCCAAAGCAGCTGTCTGAAAATTCCAATCCTGCTCATATTCCCAAAAATCTGCTGAGAGCCCAAAACCCAACCACTTGCTTTGTGGCAGCAATAATCCGGCCTGCAGATCGGCGGCTAAAACTTCGCCCAAATGCACTGCCAAATATCCTCGCTCATCGCGTCTTGGCTGCTGCGGAATGCTGGCTGTTCGGGCAGAGTAGGGAGTTTGATAATCTAGCAGATCTTTCTGCTTGATCTGATTATAGGCGCTGAAACGTTGCAGCGAAGTCAAGGAATCGATGGCAATCACGCCCTTTCCTTCGATGATGAAATCTCCCAAATCCAGCTCTTCAGCCAGCAAGAGCAAAGGTAAAATTAGCAGCAGCGGCAAGAGATATTTCTTCATTATTCTGCTCCTGATAAGAGCTGGGCCAGTTCAGCTCGTTTATCTGCCGAAAGCTCGTTTTGGATAGAATCATAGAGAGTTTGGGCTTCTTCCCGGCGTCCTGCCTCGATATAGCTGAGGCAAGCCAGATATTCCGCTTCCAAACGCACATCATTGATTTCAGGATAGAGATAGCGCACTCGCAATAATTCTCTGATCGCCTCATCATATGCTTGCTGTTGATAGAGTCGATAACCCAGAAGATATTGAGCAGAAGCTTTGATATCAGCATACTGCGATTTTTTCAGGTTTTCCAGAGCCTCCACCACCTCAAAATCATTTTGCTCGATCCGCCATTTGTTCCAATAGAGATCAGCTTGGCGCGCTGCATACTCTGGTGCAAACTCGCTAAACTGCTGATAATATTGCCGCATCTCCAGCGGCTGCAATTGCAATAATTTCAGCCAGATATCAGTACGTTGCGAGATGGCTGCACCTTTTTTCAGAAGTGATAAAGCAGCGATTCTCTGTTCATCTTGCAATTCCATGATCGCCCAGTTGTAGTAAAGATCGGCAGTGAGATCTACTTTTTCCAAGGCGGCAAAAAGTGCTCGGGCTTGGTCGAGCTGCGACAGCTGGGCATAACTTATCGCTTGCTTCATCTGATATTGATAGAGCTCAGCTGATTCGGGCTTCAATTTGGCGATTGCCTGCACTGCTTCGATTGTTTGTTGCCAATTTTCATTTTGAAACAGAAAGTCTATCTTTTCGGCCAGCAAAAGCAATTTTAGCGGGCGGCTCTCTACTTCTGCCAGTAGCAGGTCGATCTCTTCATCCAAATTGGTTTGGGGCAAAATATTACAGCTCCAGCGCATGCCATTGAGGGCATTGCGCAAAATTTTGAGATCGGCACTCTCTAAGAAAAGTTCCCGATAATTTTGCAACGCTTGCTGATAATTTTGTAAATTGTAATAAGAATCTGCTACTGCCAGGCGAGCTGACATCACATCTGCGCGCTCGGGAAAATTTTCGCTATATTGCTGAAACAAATTAATCGCAGTCTGATATTTTTCTGCGCTGAAAGCAGCATTGGCAGCTTTCAGGATATATTCAGCCGCCTCCAGATTCATCCCGGAAAGCTGCTGATACAAGCTGGAAGCTTGCTCAAACTTTTTCATTTGGTAGAGCGTCCAAGCCTTTTGCGAGATAATCAATTCCAGTTCCTGATCGCTACTACTATACTCTTCTGCTGCCAAAAATCTCTGCAGAGCAGCAGGATACTCTGCCCTTTGCAAAGCCAAATTACCCAAGATAAGATTGCGATCAAATCGATACTTTTCAGCGTTGGGCACTTGCTGCAGATATTTCTCGGTTGCTGCCAATTGATCTAGTTGCAGCGCAATCTTGGCCAAGCGCAAATTGACAAATCCGGAATCGGCCGACTGTGCCAAAGCTTGCTCATAAGCTGCTTTGGCCGAGCTCAATTTGCCTTGCAGCAGATAGATCTCGCCCTGATAGAAATAGCTCATTGCCAATTTATCTGATTCTGGAAAATCAGCCAACTGCTGAAATTTTTCTAAAGCTGGCAGATAATCTTGGTTAGCATAGAATCTTAGAGCTTGCTTGAAGATCGCCTCATCGCGAAAAAGCTGATGCTCGGAATTTTGCAGATACTGCTGCAGATATTGTTCAGCAGTTGCCAAATCATTTAATTGATAATTACTTTCTGCCAGCATAAAGAGCAATCTCTCGCGATTGTTGGCAGATAGCTGCAATTTTTCAGCTTGCTGCAGATGAGGCAAAGCAGCGCTGAATTCCGCCTGCTTGAAATAGCTGAAACCCAGATGGAAATAGGCTGCGCCCAAAAATTTGTGCTGCGGATTTTGCTCGATAAAATCCTGAAAAATTGCTCTGGCTTGCTGCAAATCGGGTGTGATTTTTGCCAGATAAAATTTACTGTTGGTGGCAATCTGTTGATCGGAAGAATTAGCTAATTTTTGCAAAATCGAACGCGCTTCTGCAGTAGCAGCATCCAATGAGGCCAAGGCAAAATAGTATTGCGCTTTGGCTGCAGCAAGCCCAGCTAGGTATTCACGCGCTTTCACCAAATCATCTGTTTCATAATAGCAAATGCCCAATAACATTTTATATTCCGAGAAGTAAGCAGAATCAGGGCGAATCTTGCGCAAACCCCGAGCCAAGATCTTCTGGTAATCTGCTTGCTGCAATTTATAATCCAACCACAAGACAATTGCATAATCGCGATAATCACCTGTGCTTTCGCGCAAAATCAGCTCATACAAATCATCTACTTGCTGCTCTTTATCCAGTTTGATCAGCATCTTCAGTCGAGCAGCTTGAATTTTGGAGTGCTTGCTGCGAGCCGTAGCCAAAGCTGAATCGTAGTACTGCAAAGCCTCGGGATAGTCTTGAGCTCTCTCAGCCATCTTTCCCAGATAATAATAGGCTTCACTACTTTTTTCATGTTGAGCAAATTCAGTTAGAAATTCCTGAAATAGTTGCTGAGCTTGGCTATATTGTTGCAAACCAAAATAGCTTTGTGCCAAGCCTAAAATCAGCTCTGCTTGTAGATTTGGTGCAAAATTACTTTGTCGCAAAGCGCTGTAAATCTCGGCAGCGGCAGCATAGTTTTCTTGTTGGAAATAGGTGTTGGCCAAGAGATATTTGGCATCATCCAAAAATCTACTCTGCGGATAATTTTGAATAAAATTTTCCAGTTCTGCCTTGGCCAGTCTACTGTTGCCGTCGGCAAAAAGCCCGGCAGCAAATTTCAAATCATCCAATTCGGAGGCAGAGAGTGAAACTGCCAAAAACAAGAACAATGTAGCCAATATAATCTGAAGTTTCATCTTAACCTCTTTTGATAATTTCAGAGATGGAGTTTTTCATTTCAAAATTTGCCAGAGGATCAATATTACGCACATTTTCCAGCTGCTGTTTGCCGATATAGATCAGATCCAGATCGAAGCAGGCAAATAATTTTGCTGTGTCCTCATTATCGCTGAAAAAGACCAAGCCGGCAGCAGCGATCGAAAATTTCTCGGCAAGCGTTTGCATCGGATATTTTTGCAGTGAAACAAATTCGGCAGTATCAAATTCCGGCCCGATCAGATAGATCTCATGCTGAAAATCGCGCTTCAGGTTATCGATCAAGGTCAAACATTTGCGATTTGCGACTTCATGACCAATATCCAGAATAAAAGCCTTTACCGGCTCTACCTGAACTGGTTTGCGCTCCAATTTTTTCGTGCTGAATTCGACTGCTTCAAAGAAATTCTCCAGTTTCAAAAGCAGCTCATATTCACTCGCTAGCAAGGGTTGAAACAGTAAATTGTAGCGATTGTCAATATCTGATATTGCACAAGATTTCTTCTGATCCAAAATATCCAAAATCTCGCTTGCATCAGAAAAATTTATGATAAATTCATTCTCTACTTCTGCTATCTCGGCGGCAGGATGCAAACTAAAATTTTCCGGTAAGCTAACTGCTTGCCAAAATTTTAATTGAGCAGTAGGGACAAAAATCTTGAGCTTCCGGTAACAAGAGCTCCAGCTCTGCAGACGACTGAGAAGCAGATAATTTACATAACCACTTTCTGCCAAGAGAATAGATATCTCGGGGCTAGCCGTGATCTGCTGCGTAAAATTGATAACTTGCCAAGCTGGCCGCTTGCCAAATATTTTCTGCAATATTTTTTTCATATTATCCTTGGTTTGATTATTTTAGAGGAATTGCCACAAAGACAGTGGTACCTTGATTTTCTTTACTATTGATCCAAATTTTTCCATTGTGCAGCTTGGTAAGCAGCTCGGCTGTAGCCAAACCCAAGCCCAATCCACCGGACTTGAACTCTATCTCTCCCGAACGATGCGAATAGATATCGTTCAATTCATAGAATTTCTGGAAAACATTATTCAGCTCATGCTCGGGAATGCCCACTCCATTATCCTGAATATAGATTACCACCGAAGGCTGATTGTTGATCTCTTCGGTCTGAAAGGCTGAATGACGCGCCCCGATCGTGATATTGCCAAAATCCTTGGTGAAACGGATAGCATTAAGCCCGATATTCATAATCAACAGATGAAATGCTTCCCAATTGATTTTCACCGGTGGTATATCTGCTTCTACCTCGGTCTTGAAATGCATATTGCGAGATTTTGAAAGCTCCTGCAATTCGTCGGCCAGCACCGAAATCACATCGCCCAGATCGGTCAGACTGGTTTCCAATTTGTTCACCTGTCGATAGCGACTGTAATTGACAATATCGTTGGTGCGGTAATACAATTTATTCACATTTTGCTGCAGAGTTTTTACAAATTCTTCATTCTCCTCAGAAAATTCCATTCGTCCCAAACGATTGGCATAACCCTTCAGAGTGACCAAAGGTGTTTTCAATTCATGCGAGACAATATTGATAAAATCATTTTTCATCTCATCCAGATTTTTGATCTCGCGATTTTTCCGACGTAGATTTTCATATTCCTGAGCATTTTTGAACGCGACAGAAACTTGCTTGTGCAACATCTCCATAAATTCCAGATTGATGTGCAAAGTCTGCTCTTGATGCTGCAGATTATCAAAATAGATAAAGGCGATAATCTCATGATCCAACAGCACCGGAGCGCAATATACTTCCAAACCCGGAGTTTGATTGTTGTTGTTATCCATCTGCCAGACGTCTTTGATAAAAACCGGTTTGCGCTGCTTCTGCACTTCGCTGATCACATCCACATTGATATGAGAATAATTATCGACTGCATGTTTGGAATTGTTCATCGCCACGTCATATACATAGTTTTCATTTTCATCTTTGGAGATCAGGAATCCGCGAGAAGCTCCGATAAAATCCATGGTAAAGGCAGTGATTTCCTGTTTCAGTTTCACACTTTCTTTGATCGAGAAAAATTTTTGAGTCATCGTCATTAGTTTCTGCATCAATTGCATATCATCGTTCAATTCGGCAAAATCATTGATACGCAGTAAGATAGCTGTGAGATGCAAACGCAAAGAGCGCAGAGCTTTCACCTCATAACGCTGAAATTCCAATTCTCCATCATCAGCCAGCAACATCATACCCACAAATGTGGAGCGAATCTTGAGCGGAATAAAGATATGATTTCGTTTATCGATTTGGGCGCGGCGAATTTTCCCGTTCTCTTTGCAGAGAGCATAATAGTTCAGAAATTCAGCCGAGTACACTTTTTCAGTATCGATATAGTGTGATAAAAATGGCTCTTTCTTCTCTTGTAATTCATCAAATAAAATTATCGCATAATAGTAAGGAGAAAAAAGATTGTTGATCACTTTATCGATGAAAAAGCGAATTCTCTTCACCTCTTGTACCCGCACCACAGAATAGAGCTCTTCTTGCCAGTTGCTCAAATTCTTGAGGCGAGAAACTATCTGATCTTGACCCAAATCATAGGGCTCATCCAGATAATATTTTGTCTTGCGAAAATAGTTTTCGCGATCTTCTTGGGGAATATTTTCCGATACCTCTTCGATCCTGTGCTTGTAGATGGCAAAATAGTATTGCGCCTTTTTCTTCACTTTCAATCTGGCATATATTTGTACCAACATGCCATAGATCTCGATCTCCAATTGGAAGAAAAAGTTTGTCTTTACCTGCTGCAATGTCTTCAACAAATTGCGAATGATCAGGCGCAGACTTTGTCCCGAATCCGCCAGATTTGTCTTACTATGAAGTATTTTCACGACTTGCTGCCAGTAGAAGAAATCATATTTATTGCAGGTATTTTCTGCCTGAGTGATATATTCTGCTGCTTTTTCCACTTCCCCGATCTCCAGATAACACTCGTTCAAGCGCAGATAGCTAATCATCTGGGCGTAGACACTTTGAGTTTTCTGAGAAAAGCGGTAAGCCCGATCAATACTCTTTTTGGCCTTGCCCAGCTTATTGGTTGCCAGCAAGACATTACCGGAAATCTGGTTGTAAAATTCTTCCTCTTTGCATTCCTGAAACAGCGATTTATACCTTCTTAGCAACAGCTTGATCTTACTGATATCGCCGATTGCCAGCAGATAGTAAAAATAGCTTTTCTCCAAAGGAGTAATTTTCTGGAAATCTCCGGCGATCAGATGTGGGGCTGCTTTTTTGATGAAAGAGTAGTAATAATTAAAATTGTAGCTTTTACTTTTGGAAATCGCCAGATTATTAATAATCGAATCATAAAATGGTTTGTTCTCCAGCGCCGCAGATTGCTGCAAAGATATCTGCAGATACTCTTCTGCTTTATCGAAAAGCCCCAATTTGATATAAGCTTCTCCGTAGTTGAGATTGGTCAGGAGGATGATCAGATTGTCATTATTTTTTTGGCTGATCCGCATCGCCAGATCAAAAAAATCAAGCGCGGTATTGGTATCGCCTTTGATCAGAGCCACATCTCCCAGATTATTGTAGATGGTACCCAGCTTTCTTTTGTACTGCACCTTTTCCCAGATCTTGCGGGCAATCTGATAATTTTTGACAGTCTCATCATAATTTTTCTTGGAGCGATATAAAATCGCCAACGTATTATGCAGCTCGCCCAATTTCACAAAATAGTTGGGATCATTATCGGTTTTGATCTGTGGAATAAATTCCTCGATGATATTTATACCTTCATCGATAAACTCTTTTTCCAGCATATATTGCGCTTTGAGATTGATAAAAGAGATGTAGAGATCATCAGCTATTTTGTAGGAAGCCAATTTTTTTATCACCTCAAAAGCGTTCTGATAATCGTGGGTGCGAATATAGAGTTTACCCAGATTTAGCAAGATCGTCACTTTCAATCTACCGGTAATGCACTTTTCCAGAGCAGATTCTAGGCGCGCTCGAGCCAGCGAATATTTATTTTTATTCAGATAATAGATCCCCATTATCAAGTTTTTTTCCGGATGCGCTCGCATATTGGCGATCGCTTTCTTCAGGTTTTCGGTAATGCTCTGGTCAGAAGCCCATTCAGAGAGTTCGATCAATTTATAGAGATCGCGAATACGCTCGGCTACACTAATCTCATCGACATGCGCAAAATCTAGTTCCACGATCTGCGAAATCAATTCAAAAGCTTTCTCATAGCGGCTATCCTCGATTAGCAGATCCAGATATTGATATTTGAAGCGCTTGCTTAACACCAGATTATCCACCAGTTCGGCATGCTGAATAACGCCTCTTAGCAAACGCATCGAGCTGATCCGCTTGTCATGATAAAAACTAAGAACAGCTTCCGAGACCGTTTCTCGCAACTCACTGCTTACCTGCTGCAAAAAATGCTCTCTACTCTCGATAAAATTGAAATAAAATCTCCCCTCATCTTCGCTCAAAACTTCACTATTGATGCAGTCATGTAGAAAGAAAAAAAGCTCCTTATCATCGATCTGCAGAACTTCTTTGATCAGCTCTTTACTGAGAGGAATTTTCACAATTGCCAATTGGCGCAATTTTTCCAAAGATTTGTCGGAAAGATGCTCCAATTTCTCTTCGATATCGAGCTGCAATTCCAAAGGCAATTCATAATCATTGAGGTCTATCTCAAAATTAAATTCTTCCTGATGCCAAATAACATTCTTCTTGGTCAGGTCGATCAGCAGCTGCTCGATATACATCGGGTTACCGCTGGTTCTTTCCCAGAGCTGTTTGATAAAATGTTGGGGAGGTTTCACGCTCAGCATCTTCTGCACATAGTCGCTGGTTTCATTCAGCGATAGTGGCTCGATCACGATCTCCACCGCATGCACCAAACCTTCGATGCTACGCGGATCATTGATGCTAAGCACGATCATTATCGGCAAATTGCTGATCTCGTTGGAGATATGATTGAGAAATCTGATCACATCTTTGGTGAGATATTCACCAGCCTGAATCGTGAAAATCAGCGGCTTATCTTGCGATAATTGAAAGAGAAAATCTGAGGCAGAATTAAAATCCAATTCCAGCTCGTTTTGGCCCTGCTCGATATTGAAAGCAGAATCTTCTGATTTAAAGAGATATTCCCGCAATTTGGGCGAGATATTTTGTAGAGAAGATTCCAGCTTTTTATTGGAAGCTAAAGCAAAGTAGAACTCTTTGATCAAAGCAAAAAAGGGATCTTTGTGGGTGGGACCACAGTGATAATCAAAAGTGTAATAATTGTCGTATAAAATATGATAGCGGAAGAGCGACATCGTATTGGTCTTACCCAAACCTTTGCCCGCCTTCAAAACGATGATCTTGCCATTGCCCGACTCTACAATCGGCACATAATCCAATAATCGATGAGCATAATCATCGCGCACCAGATAGTCGGAAAATTTGATATTATTGACGATCGAGTGAGATTGGGAGTAGGGATAATTGGCCGAGCGCGTGCGATTGATAAACGAGATAATGCTTTTGATACTGCGGAAGCGATTTTCAGGATTTTTTTCCAGCAGGCGGTTGATCAATCTTTCCAGCTCTGGCGGTATGTCCGCATTGATCTCGCGGGGAAATTTGGGCAGAAGATTGAAGCTATTGCCGGCGATAAAGCCGGAGATCTGCTCGGTGGTGTAGGGTAAAATGCCGGTGGTGATTTTGTAGAGGATGACACCCAGAGAATAGAAATCGCTCTGAATTACCGGCTCGTGCTTCAGATAAATCTCCGGAGCTACATAAGGCAAAGAGGAGCTGACATTCTGCTGTTTGCGCTCCACATCGATCTTGGTGAAACCATAATCCATCACCTTCAAAGAGAGCTTATTCTCCTGGATCTGATAGATGATATTGGTGGGCTTGAGATCCTGATGGATAATCTCCTGACTGTGCAAAGCGGAAAGCGCATAACAGATCTGCACGATAATATCATAAAGTTGCTCGACTGTACCCAGACGAAAACTGAAATTGTTCAAATTCTTACCTTGGCAAAATTCGCTGATATAGTAGATATGCTTGCCTTCATTACCAAAATCCATCACATGAAATAGATTGGGATGCTTGATCTTGGTGATGTGATGCATTTTTTCTGCGGAAAACTTTTCATACAAACTATCAATGTCGATATTCTTAAATAGCTTGAGCGCATATATCTTATCTGTACGGATATCTTTTACCTTGAAAACAGTAGCTAACAGCCCTGTTCCCAGATTGTTCAACACCTTGTATCTGGAATCTATTATCATAATAATCTCCTACCTGAAATTGGAACTAATTTAAAAATGCGGTTAGGGTCTGTCAAGTGCTAGAAATCGCGAAGTTGCTACGACAATATATTTGTGAAAATAGGCTGCCTCAGCTAAGGTGATTTGGGGTGGTGAAGCGAAAATAGTTTTCTATAATTTCTCTCTGCAACAGGCGACTGGAGATGATGAGCTGCGGCGAAGATTTATTGAGTATATCTATGAAAGCATGCTAAATTTTGGCAAGTAGCGTAATCTTTCCAAATTATATATTAAAAATAATAAGTGGAGTTATAAAAGCTATCTATATTTTAGAACAAAAGAAGATTTATGTTGGGAAATTTAGAGAGCCCTATTTTTTTTGAAATTCTCCGCTTGTTCAAAAATCTCTCTATAAACCTCATCTCTATCGACAGGTGGATAACCATTCTCAGCTAAGAGCATTATCAAATCTACTTTCAGTTCAGCCTTGATATCTTCTCGTTTGCTCCAGTCTGTATACTTTGCTTTATCATCTACCACGATTTTTACTTTTTTAGAAAGCTCGATTAGTTTATCATCCGGATAATAAAAATCGTATTTCACCATTAGTGACTTAAGAATATCATAAAAAGCTTTTTCCTCAAAATCGATTCCCATTTCTGCAAAAGAATCTTTTTCCTTCTTCAATTCATGATACAGATTTATGATTTCATCGGTAAAATCTTCCAAAACTTCACTGCGTAAAACATCATCTTCTTTTCGTTCATTATATCTATCTACTAAAGCCTTAAACTTTTTCGAGAAATCGATACCTTTTACCTTATTAACTTTTTTGAACTCTCCTAAAGCTCGAGAAAGCAGATGTAAGAGCAATTTAATTTTAGTATTTGGTAGTTTTATCTTTTCAATTTTTGCCAAATAATTCTCATCAAAAATATCCTGCTCAATTTCAGAATTATCTCCAATCTTAAAAATCTCTTCTACTCCATCACTTTCCAGGGCATTCTTTATCATCTCTCGCACTCTTGCATTCATCTGAGCAGTATCGGGTGCAGCTCCTTTTGTTAATTTGAAAACAATTGTGCGGACAGCCAGATAAAAGTGTATCTTGTCCCGCTCTGTTTGATTCAGTTTTTCACTACCAACACAAATATCATAAGCTGCTTTCATTCGCTCTACCAAGTGCATAAAACGGCTTTCCAGTTTTTCAGTTTGCATTACAAATTCTGCTGATTGATTCAGGGTATGAAGTTGCTCTAAGGCAGAACCGTTAAAGTATTTGGAATGATCAAACTTATAGAAAATTTTATCGAGTACATCCAAATGGTCTTTCACAATCACAATAGATTGCTCAATATCTTCAAAATTCTGGCTATCTACTTTATT
>JAWOEN010000083.1:0-12126 GCA_046482725.1 Cloacimonadales bacterium (SeqCode) | reverse complement strand
CTCCACTTTCTGCATCGAAGATGATATTGTTGGCATAGCTACCACCACCTTCGCCAGTAGTAATAAAGAGGTTGGTCATCACATTAGTTTGGGGTGAGATTGTCCATTTGTCGCGGAAAGATAATTGCGGTTTCACATAAGTATTTTCTTGCCAGGGATGATTGGTGAAATTAAATTCCCGACCCAAAAATTTGCCCAGCTCGCGGTCATAAGTAGATCTGGCTTGATTGTGAGCTTGGGGAGAAACGATGAAACTGCTGTTGATGACATGAGTTCCCACTTTGTTTTCTGTTTCAAAGCCAAAGGACCAGCCGTCATATTCTGTGCCGCGGATATAATAATCACCGGCTTTGCGTTCGGCAGTGATATCATAGCGGAATTTGTTATTGAAAAGTTTGCCCGAGCTGTATTTGAGCTGGATATTATAGTTAAAGGGAGTGTACTCTTCCATCTCACCAAAGCTGGTAGCAGATTTGCCATCGGTAGTGTATAAGCCTGCTGAAGTTCTTAAGCTGAAATGTTGATTAGTTTCAGTGCCCATTGTCTCGATATTTACCGATCCACCAAAAGCTCCAGAACCGTAAAGTGATGCTCCAGCGCCTCGCTGAACTTGCACGTTTTTCACATTGGAAGAAAGACCTGTCCAATTACTCCAATAGACAATTTGACTTTCCGGATCATTCACCGGGATACCATTGATCAGGATCTGGATCTTGTTAGCATCGAAACCACGCATGGTAATCTCAGCCTCGCCCAAACCGGAAGTGGTGGAAAATAAGCCAGGAATATCATCCAGCATCTGTGGCATATCGCCGGTGGTATATTTCTGCTGAATTGTCTCAGAATCTACATTGGAAAAAGATACAGGTGTCTTACGCTCGATAGCGCGAGTAGCGTTCACACTAAATCCCTCCACTTCCAGCGCCTGATTGATTAGACTGAAATTTTGGACTGTAGTTTCGTTGTTGCGTACCTCAACGATTGCAGACTGAGGGGTGTGTCCCATCAGGCGAACGAAAATCTCATGCTCGCCGGCGGGAATATCTTTTAGATAGAAGCTACCATTGGCTCGGGAATATGTACCCATCTCCAGCGCCGGAATCATGATCGAAGCAGATTCCAAAGCCTGCCCTTCTTCATCAGTAATCTTACCGGCAACGTTACCCAGCATTTGGGCAGCTAGTAGTAGCGGCATGATTAACATTATTACAAAACACAATAAAAATGATTTTCTCATATATCCTCCTAAGTTTTTTTATCTTGATACAAGAATTTTTTAAATAAAAATAATTCAACCAGATGTCAACTACAAAAAAGCTGCTTTGGCGCAGTTTGCGAAAAGCAGGAAAACCAGATTTTTAGATCAATTGAGAAAAAATATTATAACTTGACTTGCAACGGTTTGGCTGAATCTTGGGAATATTTAATTTTTTAAGGCAAGGTGGCTAAAGTGGCAAAATTATTTGGAGCAGATTATCATGCTTTCTCCAATTCTTGGTATTTCAAGAGTTCAGTGAGAAACTTGAAAAAAGATGATTTGGAATTTAAGAAATTCCTCGATGAAAACGGTGCAGTTGTTTTTGAGTTCCGAGCAGCAGCTGGCAAAGAGAACAAGTTTCTGCAGAAACTAGAGCTGGTTTACGATAAAAGTAGACGCAAGATTATTCAGCATACCTGCTCTGATTGTGGTCGCGAGGAGTGTCGTCACTATCTCACAGTTCTCAATTATGCTTACAATTATCTTTCTACCTCTATTTTGGATGAGCAACAAGTGCAGACCTATCAGACCAAGATGCTGGAGTACAACGAATTTTGGCAACAGGTTGAGCTGAATTCACGTATCGAGATCAGCGATCTATTTAATAAAAAAAATGATAAGATCCGCTTTCACATGAAAAGTTACCGACCGATGAATATTCGTCTGATCGCGATTTTATTGGCAGATTGGAACTACAAAGAGGATGATATTCCCGAGATCGGCTTGGCTGAAAAACAGATAAAAGCACTTTCTGAAGATGAGATAGCTCTATTTATTACTTTGCAAAATCATAAATGCTCGTTTAGCCGCAAGGGCAGTTTTTTTACCGTTTATAAAAGAGATCTTATCCATTTTTTCACCGTAATGAAAAGTTTAGCTGATAAGATCTATATCAAGGAAACTGGCGACTTGATCAGATTTTCCGAAAAACCTTACCGGCTAAACTTTTTGGTGAGCAAAAATAATAACAGCAGCTATATTTTGCGTCCTGCTGCTTCCGAACTTGTCTCGGCTGCTTATTTGGGAAAAACATCCTATATTTTCAAAAAAAATATTATTCATGCTGCCAATTTTCCCTTTACTCCGGAAGTGGCTAAAAAAATATTTAGTGAAGGCTACGAGCTGAAAGATGCTGATCTGGTCTATCTCTTTTCTGTAGTTTCCCGCCAACTGAGTCTGATAAAATGTTATCTTGATCTGGAAGAGGGAATCGAGCTGCCGCAGCTCTACAACAGCACTCCGCTGATAAATTTCAAGCTGCACAAAGAAGAGGATGATATCGTGATGGATGGCAGCCTGCAATATGCTGCTGATGCGATCATTCCTATGAATGTAATTCGCTTTCCAGCCGAGTTGGTGCGCTATGATCAAGCTGATACAGAGTGTTGGTTTTATATTCCACCTCAGATCAAATACGAAGTTCGCAAATTTATGGAGCTGCTGCCGGAATCTCAATCACATAGATTGGAATCAAAATCTCAGCTAATATTCAACGGTGAGGAAAATATCTCCAGATTGAAAAAGGTAATTTTCGAGCAGGCCAAACCGGATTGGGAGATCGAGCTTTCGGACGAATTGAAGCAAGAATTTATCTATCGGGTAAATCTAAAACCCGTAATCAATACGCGGCGAAGTGACACGATCGATTGGTTTGAATATGATGTGCAATACAATTATAAAGATATTAGTTTTTCGCATGCTGAATTGCGCCAGTTTTTTGCGAGCAAAGAGAATTTTTTGCGTTTGGAAGATGGGCGCATGCTCTTTTTCGAGAATAAGCAGGCTTTTCAGCAGATCGATGATATGATCGAGAAAAGCGAGCAAGAAGTGGAAGAATCTTATAAACTGGCAATTTATAATCTGCCCTATGTCTATCAGCTCAGCACCGTAAATGAAAATATCAGGGTGCAGGGCGATCAATATCTGTCCAAGATGTTTGAGGCGATATTACATCGGAAATTGCCGGAATTGCAGCCGCTCAGCCAGGGCTTGCGCCCGATCATGCGCAGCTATCAAAAAGCCGGTTTTCATTGGCTTACCATGCTGAAAAAATTTGGTTTGTCCGGTATTTTGGCTGATGATATGGGTTTGGGGAAAACTATTCAGGCGATTTCGGTTTTGACCAGTTTGCCTTCAGATTCTATCTCGATCATCATTTGTCCCAAAACTTTACTTTTTAACTGGGCGGCTGAGATCGAAAAATTTTCGCCGGCGCTCAGTTATGTGCTTTATGAAGGCAATATCAAAGAGCGTCAGCAAATTCTGGAAAATCTGCAGGTGAATATCATCTTTGCCTCCTACTCGATTATCCAAAACGATATCGAATACTTAAATGAACTCAATTTTGATTATATTATTTTGGATGAAGCTCAGCACATCAAAAATGCCACAGCTCAAAGAACCAAAGCCATCAAGAAGCTGAAAGCGCGCCACAAAATGGCATTATCGGGCACTCCCATCGAAAATAATCCCACCGAGTTGTGGTCGATTTTCGATTTTCTGATGCCCGGTTATCTGCCGGAACTCAAAACTTTTAAAAGAGTCTATATGTCGCAAGATGAGCATTCCAAAGAAGCATTGCAAAAATTGAAGCTGCTGATTTCGCCCTTTATCTTAAGGCGGCGCAAGCAGGAAGTCTTGATCGAATTGCCGGATAAACAGATCCAAACAGCCTATTGCAAAATGGCGCCTCTGCAGGAAAAGATGTATCTGCAGATTTTGGAAAAAGTGAAACGAGATTTTCTGGCAGTGCCAGGCAAAGGCGATCAATACATTCACATTTTAGCAGCTCTTACCAAATTGCGTCAAGTCTGCAATCATCCCGGTTTATTGGATGATGATATCTTGCGCACAGAAGAATTTTCCGGCAAGACAGCTCTGCTGAAAGAGATTATTAGCGATGCGGTGGAAGGTGGGAAAAAATTGCTTATCTTCAGTCAATTTGTGCAGATGCTGAAGATTTTGAAGCAGATGTTGAGTGAGATGGAGATTCAGCATGAATATATGGATGGCAGCACCAAAGATAGACAGAAAGCGATCAACAATTTTAATGAAAATAACAATGTCAGAGCTTTTTTGGTCAGCTTGAAAACAGGTGGGTTTGGCTTGAATCTGACAGCTGCCGACACTGTGATTATCGTGGATCCTTGGTGGAATCCCATGGGTGAAAATCAAGCGATTGACCGGGCCCACCGCATTGGTCAAACCAAAAAAGTAAATGTCTACAAGATTATCACCAAAGGTACGATCGAAGAAAAAATCTTGGATCTGCAATTGCGTAAAACCGAACTATTTGAAAATTTGATCGAAGGTGGCAGCGGGGTACTAAAAACTCTGACCACCGAAGATCTGAAAAATTTATTGGAATATTAGAACAAATCATGCACTATTATTATTCTGTAGCGAAGCCGCGCCAGCTAGAGCTAAAGATAAAACGCTCTCGCTTCATTGCACATCTGGCTTATGCTGAAGATATCGAGACAGCCAAAGCATTTATTGCTGAGATTAGCGAGCAACACAAAACTGCCAACCACAATTGTTGGGCTTATATTGTGGGAGAGCAGGCAGAGGTTTTTCATGCTTCCGATGCCGGCGAGCCTTCCGGAACCGCCGGACAGCCGATGTTGAACATGCTGAAAAAATATGAAATGACCAATATTGTGGCAGTGGTGACGCGCTATTTTGGCGGAGTAAAACTAGGGATTCGGGGTTTGATCGAGGCTTATGGCAGCAGCGTGGAAGCGGTTATCACAGCTCAGAAATTAGCCAAATTGGTAAAATGGCAAAACTATGAGGTAGAGCTTTCCTACGCTTTGGCCGAGAGTTTCAAATATCAGATCGAACAGATGCAGGCGCAAGTTTTGGCTAGCGAATATCAAGCTGCGGTCAGGATCAAATTTCAGGTGGAAGCTCACCTGAAGGCAGAGCTGGAAAATTATCTGCAGCAGATGCAGGCTGCTGGGAAGCTAAAGATTCTAGACTGAATCCGATCTTGATTTTTTTATCTGAAAAATCTGGATGAAGAGCGCGTTGAGTAGATGATGCGCGATAATATATAAGACAGCGGGAATAGCTACCACAGCCGAAAAATTTGCCACACAAACCAAGATGGCCAAACCAGTATTTTTATGTCCCAAGGAGATGGGCAAAGTTCTCTGCAGCAGCTGATCTTTGCCGGCGATGAAATAACCGAAAGCGTATAAAAATCCGCTGATCAGTAAAATATAGCTAAATAGTTGCAGCAGATTTATTTTGCTGTCTGCCTCGATCTGCAATCGAGCCGAAGAGATGACGATCATCACCAGAAACACAACCAAAAAAGTATTGATCGGGGAGACTTTTTCCAGCATAAATTTATGAATTTTGGGCAGTTGTTTGGTAATAATGCTGAAGATCAGAGGTATGAAAATAATCGTAGCTGTGCGCAGTAGAATAGCCCAAATCGGGATAGAGACGGACATTCCGGAGAAATAGAGCCAGAGCAAAAAGGGATAGGAAAAGGGTGCGATCAGATTAAAAATCAACAGAAAGCTCATTGATGTTTCGATCTTTCCTCCGGTAAGTCGGGTAATCACGGGGGAGCCCAAAGCGGTGGGAGTGATAATTGTGATGAGCAGACCGAGCTGATATTCATAGGAAAAAAAATGGAAAGTATGAATGATGATTAGCGGCAAGATAAGCCAATTGAGCAGTGGAAAGAGTAGCAATTTCTTTTGGAAAAAATGTTCAGGTCGAATCCTGATCGTCAGCAAACTGTTATAGAGCATCAGCGTAAGCAAGTAGGGCAGCCAGGATTTTAGCAGAGCCAGCTGGGGGACAAAATAGCCGACCAGCATTCCCAAGATCAGCAATAGACCGATATATTTTTTACAAAAATTCATCGTGCAGCCAACATTTGATTCAGACGCCTTGTTGCTCGGGATGCCAGATATATTTGTGCAGCTGCAATTGCACTCTCACCGGCAAGCGATCTGCCAAAACCCAGGCAACCAGGTCGGCTGGTTCGACACGACCAAATACGCAAGAGAGCAAGATTTGCTGATCGGCTATTTGATAATTTTGCAATTGCTTTTTCATCCAATCATAATCACTTTTGGAAGAAAGTACAAATTTTATCTCATCCTGGTTGGGACGCAGATATCTCAGGTTTTCAAGCAAAAAACTATCTGCCTCACCACTGTCAGGGCATTTGATGTCTACAATTTTATGCACTTCAGCCGGAACATTTTTTAGCGATAATGAGCCATTGGTTTCCAGCAATATCTGATATCCCTCGGCGCTCAGCAGACTAAATAGTTCATATACTTCCGGTTGTAAAAGAGGTTCGCCCCCGGTAATTTCTACC
The DNA here is from genome assembly GCA_046482725.1 of Cloacimonadales bacterium (SeqCode). Lineage (GTDB taxonomy): Bacteria > Cloacimonadota > Cloacimonadia > Cloacimonadales > TCS61 > DAOWES01. The sequence goes on along the minus strand of JAWOEN010000083.1, from coordinate 5,524 downwards.
AGCTTCACTGGCGAAAATTCTTGAATTTTTGTCAGGATCTCTTGCTTTGCTAAACTAAATTTTTCCTGATAACTGTAAGTGGAATCGCAATAATTGCAGCGTAGATTGCATTCAGCCAAGCGAATAAAGATGCACGGCAAGCCGCTAAAAGTAGATTCGCCTTGAATGCTCAAAAAGATTTCAGATAATTTCATCGCCAGCTCCCATGTTTTTTTCTACAAAAATCCTGAGCAGGCTAATAGTTCAAGAGATTTGTTATTGTAGTGAAGAAATTGTCGGTGGGATAATCTTTTTCCAGCCCAGATTTTATCAGAACTGATTTGGTTTGGCAGTTAAAAGGGAAAGTAGGGAAATTTTTTATGATAACCCAAGATTTCGTTTACCTTTTGATTCATCTCTAGAGGCTTGCCCCAGACAAATCTTTTGCTCTCTCCCTCAGTGAAAAAAGAGTAATTCTCCGGATCAATCTGGAAGGAATCCAGAATCTTTGCCTCACCCAGTAGAGGTACGCCTCGGCTCATAAAAAATTTGATATCGTGCAGATCGCATTGCAACAGGTTTTGGTAAGCGTCAGCATTTTTTTGGCGTAGGATTAAGAGATCGCTGGCTGGATTTTGCAATTTACCTCGCGAGGCTGGCAGGCGCAAAGCTCGCTGAGCATTTTCGGTAACCATCTGAAAAATAGTATTTGCGGCAATTTGCGGAAATAAGCTAGCTCCGAATTTCATCTCTTCCAATAAATTGATGCTGCCCGACATGGTGGAATCGGTGCCGATGACAACATTGACGCCGTGTTTGAGGCAAGCTGGCAGATCCAGGGTTTCTCCGATCAGGAAAATATTGGAACCGGGACACCAGCAGATACTGGTACCGGCTGCTGCACATTCGGCAATTTCTGCCTCTGAAAGCGCGATGCCATGGATTAGCATAACATTGGGCTGGAGAAGACCAGCTCGTTTGAACTCGGCAAAACATTTATGAGCGCGCTGATTGGTGCCTTCAGCTAGATGGATGATGAAAGGAAGCTCACCTTTGCTATCGGCATATTCTTCCTCAGCACTTTTGCCGCCCCACCAATTGCCCATCGACATCGAATGGCACTGTTTATACTCTTTTAGTACTTGGATGGGAAAGTTGGCATAATATTCCTCGGATTGATAGCTGATGTGATCTTGCACAACTTGCACTCCGGAGAATAGATTTTTATATGCTCCCAATTGCGTAATTAGCTGGGCGCGCTGATCGGTGAGATCAAATTTTCCGTTTCCTTTCCAGATCTTATTACGTTCCAAAAAAGGCGGAGTAAAGCGCATTTCATCGACCCATTTGTCGACTGTATCATAGGGATTATTGGCTTGGGCTCGAGGGTACCAATTGCCGATCAGATGGTCATGAGAATTGATCAGCGGGGGATAGGCAATACAATCTGAAAAATCTAGTTCGCAATCTGTGGAATATTTACTCTGCAGCGGCAAAAGATAATCTTTCTCTACCCTTTGGCTATCAAAAACACATTGAGCTATTTTTACCTGCATAATCTTACCTACTCTTTTTTATTAATTCTTTCATGCACAGCTGAAAAAAAGGTAGAATAAAAATATTGTCAAGTTGCAAATAGACATTCAATAATTTTTTTTAGAAAAATTACAAGCTACCGCAAAAAAATCAGCCCAAATTTTGCTTCGGGCTGATTTGATTTTTTATTTGCAAGACAAATTATTTGAATTTTTTCAGAAGCTCGGGGATAACTTCAAAAAGGTCTCCCACCAAGCCCAAATCGGCCAGATCAAAGATGGGAGCGTTGGGATCTTTATTGATAGCGATGATATAATCTGAAGATTGCATTCCGGCCAAATGTTGAATCGCTCCTGAAATTCCACAGGCGATATAGATAGTGGGCTTGATAGTTTTACCGGTTTGTCCCACCTGATGAGGATAGGAGATCCACTCGGCATCTACAGCGGCGCGAGAGCCTGCCACGGCCGCATCCAGATGCTGCGCCAGCTCTTCCAATAAGGCAAAGTTTTCTTTGTTTTTCAAGCCGCGACCTCCACCGATGACAAAATTGGCCTCGGTCAGGTTAATCGTTTGAGTTTCATCTGGTACAAAGCCCAGATATTTCGAATCATCCTTTACTTCGGAAAGATCAACTTTTTCCTCGATAATCTTCCCACTCCGCGCCTCATCTTTTGCCAGAGGTTCCATCACTTTGTGGCGCACTGTTGCCATTTGCGGTAGATGATTGGGAGTTTCGATAGTTGCCATAATATTGCCACCAAAAGCGGGTCGAGTTTGCAGTAGTTGACCGCTGTTGTCATCTATTTCCAAGCCTGTACAATCTGCAGTGAGCCCGGTATGCAATTTGATAGCGACGCGGGGAATAAATGAGCGTCCCATTACAGATGCACCAGACAAAATTATCTCCGGTTTATATTTTTCTGCCAATTGATAAAAAGCTGCTGTATAAGTAGTATCGATGAAATCTTTCAGCTTGGGATGATTGGCTACGATCACTTCATCAGCTCCAAAAGCGATCAGCTCATCTGCCAAGGCTGTAACATCTTCGCCCAGTAAAACCGCAGTAAGCTTGCATTCACGCTTCTCTGCCAATTCTTTGCCTTTGCCCAATAGCTCCAATACTACCGGAGCAATTTGCTGGTTCTTCTGCTCGGCAAAAACCCAAACACCTTGATATAAATTGCGATCAATTGCTTGCTGACCATGCTTTCTGATGATGATCGCCTCTACCGGACAAGCACTGACGCAAGCTCCACACAAAGTACATTTTTCTGTATCAATCTCGGCGATGCCTTCTACCATGCGGATGGCGGAAAAACCACAAACTTTGATACACTGCTTACAGCCGATACATTCTTCTCGGATAACTTCTATCATGATAAATCTCCTATAAAACTAACCTGCCGGTTAGCTGCTTGATATTATAACTTCGCTGTAAGTTAAAAAACGCCTTTTATGCGTCAAGTTATTATTTGAAGAAATGAACGCAACTATTAATAAAATCAGCAGATAGGGAAATAAATAAGCCGAGTTGTTTTGAAGCAGATTTTTTTTGATTCGCTAGTTGGTGACTAGTATTTTGAGAGCTTAGTTTTTAATTCTATAGAATAGAATATAGAAGACTCTTCTAAACAATTATTTGGGATGATATTGAAAAAAATTGACAGTAAAGTCAAAATTAAAAGTATTTGAATTGTTTGATAAAATATTAACTTAAGAAAGAAATTAGTGAGAGAAAAATTGTTTTAAGCAAATTTTCCCCTTTCTCGATTTATCAGACGGAAAAAGCAATTAATCGATTTTTTGGGTAAATTTATTTGTATTCTTTGTAAATATACAAATAGAATTTTAAATTGGAGTTTTAATATGAAAATAATGCGCTTACTCATAATGCTGATATTTATATTTTCCAGCCTTTATGCAGTTGTTATCCAAGTTCCTCATGGTAGTTCAATTCAAGATGCAATTGATAATGCGAATGAACATGATATAATAGAGCTGACAGGATCAAGCTATAGTCTATCTCAACCTTTACAAATTTCAAGCACTAACCATTTAACAATAGTTAGCCAAAGAAATTCGATTTATCCTTTTGGAGATGTGTTTTTAGATATTAATAATTGTATTTTAACTGGAAGTTATAATCACATTCCTTTAAGTAGTCACACAACTGTTTCTTACTCTAACATCCAAGGTGGATACAATGGTACTGGTACAAACAACATAAATTTAGATCCACAGTTCGAAGATCCCGGCAACTCAACTGACTATCCGGAAACTTTCGGTTATGGTCTAACTTGGGGTAGTCCTTGCATTGATGCAGGTGACCCAAATTCTCCACTTGATCCTGATGACACAATTGCTGATATGGGATGTTATTATTATCATCAAATAGTTGATAACCGTAATTTCTCTGGAAGTGAATGGAACTGGATATCATTTCCTCGTTTAGATGTTGATGCAAGTGGTAATCAGCTTTCAGGTGAAGTTTTGTCTGATCTTCAACCTCAATTGCCATCTTCAATCGAAATTGATGATCAAGAAGATATTGGACAAACCTATAATGGAACAAATTGGTTCCCCCCTAATTACACATTCGATAGAGTTTCCGGTTATAAAATTAATTGTCCCTATGTTACAGATTTAACTCTAGATGTACCAGGAGTAAGAATTGAAGAAGATACTCCTATTACTCTATTAACAACCCAGGAGAATTGGGTTGGTTATTTCTGCGAAAATTCAAGTTCACCAGAAAGAGCCTTAGAAAGCATTTGGGATGACTTCAAAATGGTTCGTCATAAAGATTGGTCCTACTATCGTACACAACCGGGTGGAACAGTGTATAAACTTCTTACTTCTTCAACTGTACGACCAGGTTTTAAGTATGGAGAAATGGCTATAATTAAAATGTTTAGACAACAAGATTTGGTTTGGAATACAGATAACACAATAGTTTTATCACATCCTGAATCGCAAGCATTCACATACGAAGAAAAAGCCGACTATACACCTATTCACGTTGAGTTGGAATCTGGAACAGATGTACTTGAAGTTGGAGTTTTTGTAAATAATGAGTGTAAAGGATTTGGTATTGTAACCGAAGATGAAGCTATGATAAGAGCTTATCTTGATGACACAAGAAATGTTGGTGGGGAGATCGAATTTGTCTATTATAATGGTGGAAGATCTCAAAACAAAGTATCAAGTTATTCTGTTTATGATAGAGATTTAGGAGCAATGGTAGAAAGAAAGATTGATAGCAGAGAAAATAGAGATTTCTATAATGTATCGCTTCGTAAAGATGGTTCAAGTGAGATGGGTCCAAAACCTAAACTATCAATGAGTGCTTATCCCAATCCGTTCAATCCTACAACAAACATCAGCTTCTATGTTTCAGAAACGGAGGAAGCAAGAGTTGAAATCTTTAACATCAAAGGCCAAAAAGTAAAAACACTCTTTAATGGTGTGGCTCACTCTGGAAAGAACCTCTTAGTCTGGAATGGTGTCGATGATTCAAACCAAGCTGTTGGTTCAGGAATTTACTTCTGTAGGATCTCAGTAGCGAAAGAGAAAACTAGTAAAAAATTGATGCTTTTAAAATAGTTCATAGTCAATAGATTCATCCTGAGTGTTTGGCACAGCCAAACGTAGCGAAGGATAAAAAGTTATCATCTTCCAAGTGGCTTAATTAAGCCGCTTGGGATCATCTAAAAAGGATCCTAATGAAAGCTAAATTATTGTTATTCATTCTAATAGGTATGTTTTACTCTACACTGTTTTCCGAGATATTGGAAGTAAATCTTGATGGTTCTACCCCTTATCAGTCTATACAAACAGCTATAAATGCTTCAGTAGATGCTGACACTGTATTGGTTCACCCGGGTATTTATTACGATAATATCAACTTTAATGGCAAAAGTATAACTCTAGGCAGTTTGTTTCTTACTACCCAAGGTGAAGCTTATATCAATCAAACAATAATAGTTTCTTCATTATCCTTAATGAC
>JAWOEN010000052.1:0-40575 GCA_046482725.1 Cloacimonadales bacterium (SeqCode) | reverse complement strand
CTAAAATTATTATTATTTTTTTCATTTCAATATCATAAATAAAAAATGTGTTATGTCCATAAATTCATTTATTTGTAAAAATAGTTCACAGTAAGAGATATTCTTAAAAGGTGGCATTTTGGATTAAAACACCACCTTAAGAAAAGCAAGATATTTGCTTACATCAAAATATCATTTTCTTCACCAAAAGTAAGACGATAAGTATCCAATGCTATCTGCAGCTCTTCATTGGTAGGAACTACCAAGATGATGATTCTGGATTAATCCTGCGAGATGATTTCGGGTTTGTTACCATTCAATCTGTTTTTTTCATGATCCAAAACAATACCCAGATTTTGCAAACGATCGCAAATGCGCTCGCGCATTTTTACTCCGTGCTGACCAATGCCGCCAGTGAAAATCAGGGCACTTACCTTTACCAGATTTGCCGCATAAGCTCCGATATATTTCCTGATGCGATAGGCGTAAGCATCCAAGGCTTCGATCGCTTTTTGATTGCCGGCTTCAGCAGCTTTTTCCAAATCTCTGAGATCATTGGAAATTTCGGATAAGCCCAGCAAGCCGCTTTTTTTGTTCATGATATTTAGTAGCTCATCCGGTGTATAGCCTTTGCTTTCCAAAAATGGCAAAATTGAGGGATCTATATCGCCGCAGCGAGTTCCCATGATCAGACCTTCCAGTGGAGTAAAGCCCATCGAAGTATCTACAGATTTTCCATTTTCGATCGCTGTTACACTGGCTCCATTGCCCAAGTGGCAAGAGATTACGTTGGTGTTTTCCGGCACTCTATGAATCATTTCCAAAGCTTTGGACGCTACAAAACGGTGGCTGGTGCCATGAAATCCGTAGCGGCGAATTTTGTATTTGTCATAAAATTCCCGGGGTAAACCGTAGAGATATGATGCTGCCGGCAAAGTTTGATGAAAGGCAGTGTCGAAGACTGCTACTTGCTGTACATCCGGCAAAATTCTGCGAGTTTCATTGATGCCGGTCAGATTAGCCGGATTGTGGAGAGGAGCCAATTCTGAGTTTTCATCGATCGCATCTAGTACGTCTTGATCGATCAGCACAGAAGAGGCATAGCGCTCTCCTCCGTGAACTACTCGGTGCCCTACGGCCGAAATTTCAGAGATCGATTTTATCAAACCCAAATTTTCGTCGGTGAGAGCTTTTACCACTATCTCCATCGCTCGTTTATGATCGGAAATTTGTAATTCCTGATCATAAGTTCCGGCTGGACTTTTCTGTTCGATATGACCCAAGATTTCGCCGATACGTTCGACTAAACCCTTGCCTAGACTGCGTTCATTTGGCATTTCATAAACTTCATACTTGAGCGATGAGCTGCCACAATTGATTACTAAGACCTTTTTCTTTTTCATAATTTCCTTCTAACTTGTTATATACTCAATTCCCTATTCCTTTTTACATTTATCGAGCAACTCTGCTACAGTTGAACGAGCCAAACCAACCACAGTGTCTGCTGCACCGTAATAGATGTGGACTGGGCTATCTGCCAGGGCAAAACCTTCAGAATCATAATTATCGACGGTGAGGCCACTGGGAAAAATTACATTGGGAACTTGCCCGACTATCTCATAGAGCTCGCGCGGTTCCAAGATATTATAGCGAGAGCGAGCTATCACTTTGCTGGGATCGTGCAGATCCAAAAGAGCAACTCCGGCTTGATAGATCGGTGCATAGTGCAGGGCAATGCCATGATAGATCAGCAGCCAGCCGGCGCGGGTTTTCACAGGGGGTGGACCTGCCCCGATAATCTCATCCCAATAGTGAGGACGACCTGCCATTACCAGAGCTTCGCTTTGCCAATTTAGCAGATCTGAAGAGCTGGAAAGATAGATGTCACGGCCGGTTACAGGGCCGCCTGGCAAAGCCAATTTGTTGGGACGATCCAAACGATAGTATCTGCCCCCGATTGTTTCTGAAAAGAGCACGCCGTTGCGATTGGCTTCTTCTGAGACGATTCCCATAAACTCAAATTCTTTGAAATCTGGGCTGGCAGCTAAAGCCAATTTGCAACAATCGGCAAAATCGATGGCAAACATCAGATAATAAGTATCACCGATTTGAGTGATTCTGGGATCATAGCAATGATAGATTTTTTCATCTATTTGGTCCAATCCCTTGAGCTTAAGCAGTTTGTTATCTACCTGAAAATTGATGCCGTCGTCAGATTCAGCCAGCAGCAGATAGGTTTCCCGAGCTCTGTTTTGCACGCGCAGAATTAGCTTGTATTTGTCCTCGATCTTGATGGCAGCGGGATTAAACACGCTACTGGGATCGACCAGCTCAGGTGAAATCTCGGGGATTTCTGCTCGGGTAAGGATGGGATTATTTACATATCTTTCCATCGTCTTATCTGCTCCAATTTAGATTATTCAGAAAGGGCTTTGCTTCTGAAGTAGTTGCCGTATCTTTCTGTTGACGAAAAGCAGTAATCTGGCGGTTTCTTGTCAAGAATAGAAAAAAAATGAAAAAAATGTAACCGATTGGAAAGTGTGGCGTTTGCCAAAATGAAAACGAATGAAAAAGGATTAAACCTGTGAACGAGAGAGAGATAGTAATAAAAGCCAAAAAAGACATACGGGAATTTGATCGATTGTATACAAAATATTATCCACGGATCAATAGTTTTGTATATCATCGGGTTCCCAACGAAGCCGAGCGCAATGATATTGTCTCGAATATTTTTAATAAAGCGATGCGGAAGCTGGGAACATTCCGGTTTCTCGATTCACGGAAAAGTTCGTTTTCATCCTGGCTCTACCGCATCGCCATTAGTGAGATCAATCAATATTTTCGCAATCGGCAACGACAAGATAGAATCGTCGGTATGGTGCGCCACAACGATACGCCCAATACAGAAGATTTTAGCTATGATTATAGCTACGAGCAGGTAAAGCAAGCAATGCAGAATCTTTCGGAAAATGATCAGAATATTATCGCACTAAGATTTTTCGAAAAATTGAAGCATCAGGAGATAGCAGAAATTTTGCATAAGAAGGAAGGAACAGTAAAAGTGAGATTGCACCGAGCATTAAATAGATTACGCCAAAACTTGGAAGGAGGAGATTTTGAATAAGTTTGAAGAAAAACTGCTGCAGATGGCAGTAAAGAAACCGGAAGCAGGCGAATTTCAGCAGCAATTGCGCCGCCAGCTAATAGATAAATATGTGAAAGACCAGCCGACTTATCAAACCCAATTCCGTTTGGCTTTTGGAGCAGCCTGTCTGCTGATTTTCTTTGCAGTTCTCACCGTGGCAGATCCGCGAGTTGCCCTGAAATTGAATGAGCTGACCTGGAATAATTTTCAGCAAGAGAAGCTTCAGCAGCCGCAACTGGAACAATTTGGCAATGATCTGCAATACACCACGATCAACAATCCCCAATTGATGCAGCAGATCGATGCCGGCGAATATGAGGAAGAAAAAGCTTACATCATCAGAAAATATAGATCTCGCAACAACAAGCCGGTGATGGTGGTCTCGGAATACCAAAATCAACCCGGCTCGATGATCAAACAAACTTCTTCTCAAGGAATCTGATAATTTCCGAAGGAGCGATATTATGGCAAAAAAATATCTTTTTTTATCGATTATCCTGAGCTTGGCGCTAGCGCTGAGTGCAGAAAGTTGGCTGGGAATTATTCCTCGCCCACTTAGCCCCGCCCAGCAACAAGAGTTGGATTATGGTTTGGAGATTTATCAAATCCAACCCCAATCTCCCGCAGCTGAGTCTGCTTTGGATGTTGGTGATATCATTTTGCAATTGGATGGAGAAAAGCTTTATACTACGGATCAATATTTTAAGATGCTCTCGCTCTATGAAGTGGGAGAGCGGCTAAAATTGCGCTACCAAAGAGCTGGAAAAAAGCGTAACCTGAAATTATCGACAGCTGATAGGCGCCAATCTGGTCGTCCCTATCTGGGAGTTTTCCCAATTGCTATTTCTGATCTACAAAAAAACAGGCTGGGTTATGAGCAAAACTATGGCTTGTACCTAAATAACGTGATCAAGGGATCACCCGCTTATCAAGCAGGTTTGCGCGCTGGTGATATCCTAATGAAACTGGATGGTCATAAGTTGGTCACGATGGAGCAGCTCTTGGCTCTGATCAAAAATTATCAGGTGGATCAAGAGATCGAGCTACTCTATTTTGCCGAGAATAAAGAAAAGAAAACAGAGCTGCAATTGGGTTTGCATCCCCAGCAGAATTTTTTGAGAAGTGGCATCGATTTTTTGAAGCAACCCAACAATGTCTTTCTCTATCGTTATAGCGACGAAGATAGTTTGCAACCCGGGCAATATGATTTCATTATCAATGGCGAGGAGATCGAATTACCAGACCTAGAAGAGCTGATCAAACATTTCTCCGGATTTGAAGAATTTTTGCAATTAAACAGACTGGATTTGCAATTGGACAGTATCGATTTTGAAAACTTGGCTGAGCTGGAGGTTATGATTAACGGCAAAATCTTGGATCTGCCCGAAAAGATAGAAGATATAACGAGAGTGAAATTGCAGAAATTGATCGAGCAAGAGTTGCAAGGTGCCAAAAGTTATCAGATCGAGATAAAAGCGAGTAGTAAAGATGAAGATATTTCCCCCTTGGAAAATAATAGTGAACGTTAATATCCTCCTTAGTTGCGGAGTTTTCCCGCTCCGCTAAGATTAATGAACACTCCCCAAGAGAGCTTTTCAGATAAATGAGAAGCTCTCTTTTTGTTTAAATTAGAGCGAGGTGATCTTGAGCTGGGAAGAATTCAGAAAGAGGAATACGGAATACGGAATACAGATTTAGAAGACCTTTTTTTATCCGTCCCTTCCAGATGACTTTTTTTCATTTGTTCTGATAAAAATATCGGGGTGGAGTTTGCGACACCCGGCGATGCCACTGTCTGAGTAAGCTGCCGCAGGCACGGTTACGAGTTTGGCATCACCAGATATTTTGCAGCTAACAAATAAAAAGTCTAATCTGCAGGGTGCCTTTTCTTTTTGCCCGCCCTGGCGGGTAAACTTCGTTTTTTGTGGGCATAGACAAAGCTTGCCCGCCGTGGAATGGTAGGCCGTTCTCAGGCGGGAAAAATGATGAACTAGCTGCGTTAGCAGCGACATTTCTGTAGCCAGCAGCGTCAGCTGCTGGTATCCCAAGCTCGGAAATTAAAAGCTACGTAGTAGCGACATAAACGAGCAGAATACAGAAAGAGGAATACGGAATACGACAGACTCAGAAAACCCTTATTTTTCTAACCCTTCCAGATATGCAATTTCCTTTGGAAATTGGCGTGAACGAGTTAATTCTGGCTGGGCAGAATTTACGGTTCACCTCTATCTTGAGATGCCGACCTGACAAGTACGGTGAATGAGAGATTACTACGTATCAGACTGGCAAGAAGAGAGCTCGTAATGACAAATCTTTGGGAAGTGAGCGGGAAAGTCAGAAGCAGATTTTTATATTGCGCAAAAAAAAATGAGATTTTTTTTCTAGAAGAAGAAATTCTAGCTGGCAGTTGTCAAAAAAAAATGTCAGATCAGCTTAACTGTAATAAAAAGATGACAAAATCTGTGGAGAAAAGCAACAGTTACCTGAAATGTCCAATTGGCTCAATCAGCGGAAATTTTCCGGATCAAGGAGATATTTACCCATTTTATTGTAGAGGTTTTGGCGTTTGATGCCGGAGATTTCGGCTGCTTTGGTGATTTCGCCTTTGGTCAATTCTAGCAGATTTTGCAGATATTTTTCTTCAAAGATATTTTTGGCTTGGGCGTAGGGTAGATGCAGCAGTTGTCCCAGAGAATTGGTTGTTTGGCCTGTATTTTGGCGCAGAGCATCGGGTAGATCTTCGGCTAGGATTTTATCATGTTGCGCCATCGCCACTGCGTGCTCGATCGCATTTTTTAGTTCGCGTACATTGCCTTTCCAAGGCGAAGAAGCCAGGATAGACATAGCTGAATCTGAAATGGAGAGTTCCGGCTTATGATATTTTTCCGCGAAATTTTTACAAAATTCTTGTGAGAGCAATTTGATATCATCGACTCGTTCGCGCAGAGGCGGAATCGTGATATTGATCACATTGAGCCGATAAAAGAGATCTTCGCGAAAATTTCCCGCTTCCACTTCGCGCAACGGATCTTTGTTGGTGGCAGCAATAATCCTGGTATCGATTTTGATATCTTTATCTCCGCCCACGCGGCGAATCACGTTTTTTTCCAGAGCGCGCAAAAGTTTTACCTGAAAAGCCGGTGAAGTATCGGTGATCTCATCCAAAAAAAGAGTACCGCCGTTGGCTTCTTCGAAATAGCCGATTTTATCTTTTACAGCGCTGGTAAAGGAACCTTTGGCATGACCAAAAAGTGCGCTTTCCAAAAGGTTTTCTGCCAAACTGCCACAGTTGAAGGCCACAAATTTTTTATCTTTGCGGTCGCTATTTTTGTAGATCAATTCGGCAAACACTTCTTTACCCACGCCGGTTTCTCCATTTAAGAGCACTGTAGCGTCGAGGGGTGCCACCATTTTGATCTTTTCCATGATTTTCTGAACTTTGATATTGTTGCCAATAATGTGGGAGCGATCAAAATTGGTTTCCAATTTTTGGCGCAAGCGCAAAATTTCATCAGCTTGCCATTTGCTTTTCAGGATTTTTTGGGTGATGATATTGAGCAGCTCCAGATCTTCCAATGGTTTTTCGATCAGCTCTTCTGCGCCCAATTTCATCGCTTGCACAGCAGTTTCGATCGAAGCTTTACCACTGATCATCACCACCGATATTTCCGGCCACTTGGCTTTGATCTTTTTTAACAATTCCATACCATCTTCGCCCGGCATCACCAAATCTGTCATCACAATCTGATAGCCGATCTGTTCGATTTTCTGCAAAGCAGCAGTCGCAGATTCCGCTTCGTCCACCTGATACTGAGAAGCTAATTGCCGACAAAAAATTTCACGAGTAAATTGTTCATCATCTACTATCAGAATTCTTACATTATCGCTATTATACATAAACTATTTTTTCCTCTTTATCACATTTTGGGAAAGCTAACGCGAAAGCAACTTCCCACATCCAATTTCGATTCTACTTCGATCTTACCTTGGCATTTTTCCACGATCGCTTTGGTGAGAGCCAAGCCCAAACCGTAGCCTCCACTTTTGTCATCCAGTTTGGAAGAGTAACTGATATCGAAAATCTCCTCCAATTTATCTTCGGCAATGCCACAGCCTGTATCACAGATCTCTATCACTACCAAATTTTGCCGCATAAAGCTTTTTATATTCAGCTCTTTCAGATCACTATCATGCATTGCATCGATCGCATTATTCAGCAGGTTGGCCAGGCAAAGACTGATGTCACTATAAACTGCGTTGGTAAATTTGAGATTTTCACTCAACTGCTTTTTTACTATGACATAATGTTTGAAAAAAAGATTGTGCTCGCACATCTCCAGCTCAGCATTGATAACCTCATTCACATCAATATTTTGCGGCATTGAACGGTTTTCATTACGGTTCTTATTGAGCAATCCTTTCACCATGGTAGATACTTGCTGGGCCGATTGATGCAAACGGTCGATGTCGGTATTATCGGGAAAATCTTTTTTGAGAAATTGCGAATAACCTATGATAGAATTGAGCGGAGAATTCAGGTTGTGTACCACTCCTACCAACAGATTTCCGATCTTTGCCAAGCGGTTTGATTTGATCAGTTCCAGCTCCAAAGATTGTTTCGCTTTGCGAGATTTTACCATCGTAGTTTCATCTGTAATGCTGCCGAAATATTTCAGCTCATCTGCCTCCCGCGAGATATTCAGATCCAAAATCAAATATTTTTTTTGTCCATTTCGTTGCAGAGAGAAATAGTAATTGTGGGTAGGGGAATTTCCAATTTCCAGCAGTTTTTGGGAAGAGATCTGGGTGAGCTCACTAAGATTGATCTTCTCTGTAGTTTCTAGGGCAAAGATTTTTTGGAAGGCCGGATTGCAGATAACTATTTCATGCTCGGCATTCATAAAAAAGATGCCAACATTGATATGATCGGTGATTGCTTTGTACTGCAATAATATTTTGCGACTTTCGATCAAGGAGCGGCTCATATCGCTGTAGATATCGGTGATATCGCCCAAAACGCCGGAAAATTTATCTCGGAAAGGTTTGATATGAGAAGGATTTTGCGAAATCTCTGTCATCTTAGCAGAGATATCTTTGACCGGCTGCATGATAGATTTGCTAAACCAGATTCCCATAAAACTGGCAATTACCAGCGAAAAAGCCAAAATAATTAGCGCGAAAAAGATGACTCCACTGCTGAAGAACGAATTCATCTCGCGCGGATAGCCTAGCAGCACCACAGCTTGAGCTTGATTGAAAACATCATTTAGCAGATAAAAGCCGAAAGCACTATCTCGGTTCTGGCGCAAAATATTGCGCGAGCTGTTGCGCTGCAACATTTCTTGCAATTCAGTTCGAAATAATGCTTCAGGAAGCTCAAGCTTTCCGCTACTATAATGTTGAGAATCTACCGGGACTATCTGGCTGGGTAGATTGATTGCTGGCGTAAAGATCTCTTGTCGTAGCTGAGTGACATAGAGGGCAGAACCGATAAAGAGCGAGTCTGCATCTTGCAGAGTATTTCCCAGCATCAGATAAAGCTTGTAAGAGTGTTCAGCGTAAAATTTGGTATCAATGTTGCGAGAATTCAGTTGCTGAATTTCTGAGATATATTTTTGGGAAAGATTCCAGTTTGAACCATAAATGAGCTGTTCTTGCTTATCAAAAAGCAGCAAATTTTTATAAGCTGGTTTTGTGGCTAGAATTTGAGATATTTTGTTTTGGTCAGCAGTTTGGAAAGCTGCGATAAATTCTGGCTTTGAGATCAGATCATTCAGCTCTTGGCTGAGCGCATTTTGCCAAAGCTCAAGCTGAGCGTCCACTTTACTGATGCTTTGGTTGATCTCATCGTTTTCGGTTTGCTTGATGCCAAAACTAAAGAGATACCAAGTGAAGAAAAACTGGATGATCACCAAGGAGACAACAACCAAAAAGAAAGAGAGAAATATTTGTTGCTGCAGTTTCAATCTTTTACGTTTCATTTTTGGTTATCAAGCGCCTCTCGCACTTTTTGCGCCAAAGCAATAACAGTAAATGGCTTTTGCAGAAAGAGATAATTCAGATGGTCCAGTTCTTCATCTTTCAGCTCTTCGTTATCAAAGCCCGAGATAAAGAGAATTTTCAGTTGAGAATTGTGCTGAATGATTTTCTTGGCCAAAGCCGGGCCACTGATCTGGGGCATCCTGACGTCAGCCAGCAGCAGGGAAAAATCAAAATTTGCCGCTTCTGCTTTCTGCCAGCCATCTGCTCCATCAGAACCACTGATAACCTGATAGCCCAAATCTTCCAAAATGGTAGCGACAAAATCTCTGATATTTTCTTCATCCTCGATAAAGAGAATCGTCTCATCACCTTCGGGCATAAAATCCTCTTCCATGACAGTTTGTGTCACTTCCAGATGATCGCGGTTTTGGGCAGAGTAGGGAAAGTAGATAGTGAAAGTGGTGCCTTTGCCCAATTCTGTCTTCACATCAATATGTCCGTTATTTTGTTGCAAAATGCCGTAAAGAGTGGAAAGGCCCAATCCGGTGCCTTCATTTACTTTCTTGGTGGTGAAGAAGGGCTCGAAAATATTTGGTAATATTTTGGGATCGATCCCGGTTCCGGCATCTTCCACCTGCAAAACTGCATAACTGCCCGGAGCAATGAGATCCTGAAAGATAGGCTTTTCTCTCTCTAAATTTATAATTTCGGTACTGATCTTGATCTCGCCTTCGTT
The DNA here is from genome assembly GCA_046482725.1 of Cloacimonadales bacterium (SeqCode). Classification (GTDB taxonomy): domain Bacteria; phylum Cloacimonadota; class Cloacimonadia; order Cloacimonadales; family TCS61; genus DAOWES01. The sequence goes on along the minus strand of JAWOEN010000052.1, from coordinate 30,733 downwards.
CTGCATCGCATCGCGAGCATTCACCACCAGATTGACGATGATTTGCTCGATCTGACCCGGATCAGCTTTGATCAAACACTTTTGAGCCGCTAAATTTTGCTGCAGAACCATTTTGGCCGGGATTAATCTATCCATCATTTTATTCAAATCTATGATTACGCTATTGAGATCAACGATAATGGGAATCGCTATCTGTTTGCGCGAGAAGCCCAATAATTTTTGCGTGAGGTGAGCCGCTTTCTGTCCACAATCGTAGATTACTTCCAGATCGGCCGCAACGGGATCTGCTTTATCCAGCTTTTTCAGGGCTAATTCGCTGTAGCCATTGATGGCAGTCAGCAAATTATTGAAATCATGAGCAATTCCACCCGCTAGTTTGCCCACTACTTCCATTTTTTGGGATTGGAAGAGCTGCTGTTGAATTGCCAGTTTTTCTGCTTCGATTTGATGTTTTTCCAGAGCATTGCCCAAAATATCGGAAATCAGCACCAGCAGAGTATTGTTTTTCTCATTCCAATCAAAGGCAGAATTTTGATAGCACAGCACAATAAAACCATCAATTTCACCTTTGATAGTGTAGGGAAAGGCAAAAAGATGTTGAGCAGAAAAATATTCCAATAAAGCAGCCTCAGCAGAAGGTAGTTCATCAGTTTGGGAAATTTCAATATTTTCAGCCAGTTTGGTTTGGATGATCCAAGGATTAAGTTGTTTCATTTTTAGATCTGGTAGGGTGGTGCCTTTTTTCGTGCTCAGGACGGAAAAAAATTGATGTTCCGGTTGCAGAGCTTTTGTATCATGCTGAAACTGAACCAGATAGGTTTGGTCAGCAGCGATTTGTTGTTTGATTTTTTTCAAAGTGAAGCGAATCGAATTTTTTAGATCGGAGCCTACCACAAATTGGGCAGAAATTTCAGAGATAGTTTGTTCGTTTTCCAGCTGCAGTTTTACTTCAGCCTGAGCTAGTTTACGAATCTCGATCTCCTTGTTCAGCTCTTCATGAGTTTGAGCATTGTGCAGCACGATACTGGCATGACTGGCAAAAGTATTCAGCAGGGTGATCTCCGATTCGTCAAAGCGCTGGTTGTAGCGTTGCACGATCAGCACGGCCTCAATAATACCATCTTTGATCAGTGGAGCCGAAGCTGTGAACTCACTGTTTTCCTCATCTGCTTGCACGATCGTTTTTTCGTTGCAGATAGTATCTTCCATAATGATGCGCGCACTCTCTTTGATTTTAGAGCTGAGGTTATTTTTCAGATCAAAAAGTGAGAATTTATTTTGCAAAGCATCGTAGATATATAAGCCGGCAAAAGTGCTTTGCAGCAAAGATCTTACTTCGGTAATTATCGAGCTACAAACCGAGCGGAAGTCGAGAGAGTTATTTAAAATTTTGGAAGATTTGAGTAGAGATTTTTGATATCTTTCCTGGCGTGCTTTTTCTATCTCTATGCTATTGCGTGAAAAAGCCAGCTCGATAGTGGCGTGCAGTTCGCGTTCTTCAAATGGCTTTACAATATAGCCAAAAGGATTGGTCTTCTTTACCTGCTGCAAAATTTTGGAATTGGCATAAGCTGTTACATAAATAATGGGGATATTGTGATTTCGCTGAATAATCTCAGCTGTTTCGATACCGCTAAGCTCTCCGTTTAGCATGATATCCATCAGAATCAGGTCGGGGGATAGAGAATCTATTTCATCGATTAGTGATTGCCCTTCCGAATAGGGTCCGATCACATTATAATCAAGATTCCGTAGAGTAATTTTGAGATCTTCGGCTATGATTATTTCGTCTTCTACAATAACAATCGTTTTTTGATTATTCACAAATAACCTCCATGCTTCGTTAGCATCAAAAAAAATGAATCTATTATGCTAGGTCAATTATTATTTTACTGCTGAGCTAAATATGGGAAAATATAAAGTGTATTGGTAATGGAATGAAGTATTTAGTGAGAATCGAAAAAAATAAAAAAAATGGTAGGGGCGGCAGGATTCGAACCCACGATGCATGGACCAAAACCATGTGTCTTAACCACTTGACGACGCCCCTACGAATAGGGTAAAACTGGCGGAGAGGGAGGGATTCGAACCCTCGGTGAGGTTTAACCCCCACACACGCTTAGCAGGCGCGCACCTTCAGCCAGCTCGGTCACCTCTCCAGAGATGATAAAAATAATGGCGGAGGATGGGGGACTCGAACTCCCAAGCCCAAAGGGCGGCGGTTTTCAAGACCGCTGTCTTACCAATTAGAACTAATCCTCCGTTCCGTATGTGTGGCTCAAATAATTAAAGCGCGGTTTGCTTGTCAAATTATTTTTCTTCGATTCGGGCAAAGATCCCAGCAAGTTTTGTAGCCAGATTCGTTTCCAAAAGCTTATCTTCAATAATTTCTGCAAATTAGCTCTCTTCACTAGTAAAAACAGACAGTTTTAGTTTTTGTAGAAACTGTCGTTTTGGGAAAAAAGATCCTCTTTGCTGGCAGAGATCAATATCCAAACTCTTTCAGCGCGTTGGGCTTTTTCCGCCAATTCGGCTTGATCTTGACCCAGAGATCCAGCTTTACACGTTTTTGGATCGCCCGATGAATCTCTTTTTCCGCCTGCAAACGAATCTTTTTGATCATGCTGCCATTTTTTCCCAGTAAGATCGGTTTCTGTGATTTGCTTTCCAACCAAATATTGGCAGCGATGATTGCCTTGTTGGGAAAATCTTGATACAGTTCCACCATCACGGTCGAGGCGTAGGGAATTTCGTCGCGAAAGTTCAAAAAGATAGTTTCACGAATAATCTCCTGCACAAAGAAGCGCATGGGTAGATCAGATATTTCATCAGGGTGATAATAAGGTGGATTTACCGGAAGATAGGTGGTGATCTTCTGCAGGATATGATCCAGATTCTCAGCTTCCAAAATCGAGATGGGGATAATGGCATCAAATTCATATTTTTCCAGCAGAGCTAGTTTTTGCAGCACTACATCTTGTTCGACCAGATCGATCTTATTGAGCAGGGCAATTTTGGGGATTCTGAATTTTTCCAACCATTTGCACATCTGCAGATCATAATCAGTGGGAAATTTTTTGGCATCGCTGATGAAAATAATCAGATCGGAGTCAGTCAGCGAATTTTTGATATATTCCAACATCTTTTCGTGCAGTTCGTAGCGAGGCACCACAAAGCCGGGAGTATCCAAAAAAACGATCTGCTTTTCATCATCGGTAAAGATACCTTTGATTTGTTGACGCGTAGTTTGCGGTTTGGGTGAGATTATCGAGATCTTTTCGCCCAATAATTTGTTCATAAAGGTAGATTTTCCGACGTTGGGTTTTCCCACAATTGAGACAAACCCGCTTTTAAAATTTATATCCACTTGTTTTCCTTTTTTTACTTACATATTTTATAGATGAGTATTTCCAAGATATATTTCTCTTGGATGTTCAAAGATTTCAGGTCAATATCGACCTGTAAAAGTAGCTGAAAGATCTCTCTTAGCTGGCCGATTTTGAAATTTCTAGCTTGCCTCAGATAATCGCTGCGAAAGCTGTAGAAGATTTCATTGAGGTGTTTGGCTGCAATTTCAGATTCGCTGAGTCTGCGTTTTTTCAAGGCTTGAATTTTCCATAAAGTGCAGAAATAGCGCGTCAGCATGATGACGACATAGACGCCTGCTTCGTTATTTTCCAGCATATTTTCCAAAATTACGATGCTTTGGTTAAGATCTTTTTTGCCGAGGGCATTTTGCAGATCAAATATTTTGTTGGTCTTGGAATTGTGAATGCAGGTAAGCACAGCTGCTTCATCAATAGTTTTGGCATCACGCGAGAAGATTATCAGCTTTTCCAATTCGTTGGATGCCAGCATATAATCAGGATCCAGGCTATTGCAGAAAAGATCGATGGCGGAAGCAGACATCTGCTTTTGACGCTGCTGCAGCTCGGTTCTTAGCCAATATTTGATATCTTGCGAGTTATAGGGTTTTTTGCATTCAATGCTGATAGCATTTTGTAAAATCTGCTTCTCGGCTTTTTTGCGTCGATCGATCTTCTCAGCGACCAAGATCAAGATAGATTGTTCAGCCGGATCAGAGCAATATTCGGCCAATAGATTTTTTGATTCTGTGTTGAATTTATGAAAATCCCGAACTATCACGAGCTTATGTTTGGCCATAAAAGGCTTCATCTCCAGATGCTCAACCGCTTCTGCTGCAGCATTTGTCTCAGCGTAAAGCATAATCAGATCAAAATCTTCCGTGCCGGGAGTAGAAAATGCCTTGCTGAGGCGAGCCAGAGTTTTTTCTCGCAAAAAATACTCTTCGCCATGAATGAAATAGATCGGCTGCGGATTACTCTTTTTGAAGGCAGCTAAAAACTCATGATGCTTGTAAACTTTTTTGGAACTTGGCATAATATCTTAGCTGACCGTATAGAAAATGATAGAGATTGTGGCAATGATCCAACAGTAATAAGCAAAATACTTCAGTTTTTTATCTTTGATCAGCTTGATCAGAGCCGAGATCACTAATAGCCCTGAAATAAAGGCAGCTAAGGCCCCAAACAGAAAAGCGCTAAGATCAGAACTATTCAATTGTGAGAGCTCGCCGAACTTCATAATGTTTGCTCCCAAAATAGCCGGTAATGAGAGTAGAAAAGAGAACCTGGCTGCTTCTTCTCGTTTCATGCCAACGAAGATTCCCATGGAAATAGTTGATCCCGAACGAGAAATTCCCGGCAATAGAGCAAAGGCCTGAGCGATTCCGATTAGGATGGATTTTTTTATGCCCAAGCGCTGATTGAGCTGAGTGACGCTAATCTTATCCGAGCAGAAAACGATAAGACCGGTGATTGCCAAAAAGATGCTGACCCAATAGAGATTATTGGGATTAGTTGTATCAAAAATAGCTTCAATTCTATCATCAAAGAAAAAGTAGATTAGACCCGTGACAAAGGTGGCAACCAGCAAATAATAAATAGTATTGCGATTGTGCAGATGCTCTTTGGAATTGTCTTTGAATTTGAAGAGCGATATTAGCAGCTGCGCGATATCTTTGCGATAGTAGATCAGCACAGCCAAAACTGAGCCGAGATGTAAAAAAACTTCAAAAGCTACGCTGGAGGAAAATTGGATTCCCAGATAATGTTTGGCCAAAACCAAATGGCCCGAACTAGAAACTGGCAAAAATTCTGTTAAGCCCTGAATGATTCCCATGATGATAGATTTTAATATTTGCATAGTTTCTCCTCTTTATGAAATGAGATCTGGTAATTCGTTTTGGAAAAAATCCGATACCGGAACCAGTTGGAAATTTCTCTTTTTTGCTTCTTTGATAAATTCTTTCAGGAAATGATAGCGCTCTTCATCCGAACAGTGCGTGATCACCAATATTTTATCGTGTCTTTTGCGCAGATACTCCAGCTGCCTTAATTTTCCATTGATCGTGGCTGAATCGATAGAGGGCGTATCCAAAAAAAGCTTGTTTTCAGCTGTGGGGATCATCATCTCTTTTGCCATGTCGTAGGCTACCGAAGATTGGCTGGTGCGGCTGTCGACAAAATAGAGATTGCGCTGTTTCAATACTCCTAAAACTGTTTTCATCACCGTAGGATCAGAAGTCGCCAGCGAACCCATGTGATTGTTTACTCCCACTGACAGTGGAAATTGTTCGATAAAATAGTTCATCCGTTGCTCTATCTCCCGAGGGCTGAGATGAACATAAATGGCTTTGGGACCCGGATCATGGCGCGGATAGCTGATAGGTTCCATCGGAACGTGAATCAGGGTTTCATGCCCGGTCTCGTTGGCCATCTCCATCACACGTTGTGAAAAGCGCAGATCTGGCAAAATAGCAAAGCTCACTGCCGGATCCAGTGAACAAAAATCGTGTAGCAATTGATTGTTTCTTGCACCAAAATCATCGACGACAATCGCTAGCTTGGTTTGAACGTTAGTTGTGTAGTCTCGGGAATAATAGAGAGTAACAATATATTTTTGCTGATCGAGCTGATCAATGATTTCCAGCCGCTGCTGTGAACCTTGATATCTCACCCGACCCGAGATCACTTCGCCTTTGGTCTGGTCTACCTGATTGGTGATAACTGCGTTGGCATAGTTCAGATCTAGCCGCTGTCGATCCAGACCAAGACGAATAAAGATGGCACCGTCACTATTGTTGATAGAAAACATCTCGCTTGGCAGACTCAGAAGTTCTGCAGCTTTGTTGATAGCATCCAAAACAGAAGCCTTGTGCTCAATCCGGGCTACCGGGATCTCCACTTTATTACTGTTTTGGCCAGTCAATTTATTATGATGAAGATAGATAACTAAGACTATAAATAGAATTAGTAATAAGCTATAAATTATATTTTCCAGTTTTTCGTTTTTTGAGCTCATATTATGATTGTTCCAGCTAATTTTTATTTTGATGAAGAGATATTTTTCAGAGATTTTCAGTCAAGGATTTAATCGCTGTAACAATAGTAGAAGCAGATCCTGAAGCTCGCTTGGGTGAGATTGCTAAAAAAGGAGCTTTAATAACCAAGTTCGGGTTGTGGGCCGCTAACAGATTGTGGATGGCGGTTTGGAAAAAAAATAATGCAGAAGCAAATTTTGCTCTGCTCTTGTAGGTAAATCTCAGAATCAGGACAAAAAAAATGCCGATCCAAAGATCGGCAAGATGGTGGGCGCGGAGGGACTTGAACCCCCGACCACCTGCTTGTAAGGCAGGCGCTCTCCCAACTGAGCTACACGCCCTGAAAATTTATTTCAGGTTTTTTGATAGAAAATGGTGGGCGCGGAGGGACTTGAACCCCCGACCACCTGCTTGTAAGGCAGGCGCTCTCCCAACTGAGCTACACGCCCAGATTCTATCTGAAGTCACGTCTATGAAAAACTGGTCGGGATGAGAGGATTCGAACCTCCGATCTCCGCATCCCAAATGCGGCGCCCTGAGCCGGACTAGGCTACATCCCGATCGAGATGCCAATAAATAGAGGGCGGTTTCAGTGGTCAAGAAAAAAGTAATCGCTTTTGATCCGATAATTGCTAAGCTTCAGATAACAAAAAAATTAGCTTCCGCAAAAATGTTTTTGTGGCCAATAAAAAAAGCCCAGCTCTAAAAAATAGAGCTGGGAGATCGGGTTAGGCAGATTTCACTTTGCTAGAATGTAGTACCAAATTGGAAATGAGGCTCCCATTTTTTGGTATCAAAATTGTAGGCATAATCAAAGCCGATCAAGCCAAAAGGACTTTGAATTCTGATGCCTGTGCCGGCCCCGGATTTCAATTTCCAAAGATTAAATTCTGCCATTTTGTTGTAAGCATCTCCGGCATCAAAGAAGATCAAGCCTACGATCTGATCACCAGCCAAAGGAGCAGCATATTCGCTGGAGAAGATCAAAGCTCGATAGCCGCCGGTATTGTTGCCATTTTCATCCAGAGGTCCGATCGAGCGATCTGCATAGCCCCGGATAGCATCAGAGCCTACACCACCCAGATAAAATCTCTCATCGGGAGGTACGATAGAATTGTTGTAGCTTTCCACATAGCCCAATCGCCATTTGGTGCGCAAGACCAGTTTCCAAAATGTTTTGGTATACCAGCTCACCTGTGCGATCTGTTTGAAATAGCTAAAGTCACCTTGTAGTGGTCCACCGGCTAGTTCATTAAAGACTGTAAAATTGGAACCATTGGTGGGGAAAAAGACATTGTCTCTGGTATCGCGAGAGATGGTGGCAGAAACAGAGCTGGTGTTTTGCCAGCCTAATTCATTATATTCGATCAGGGTCTCTGTAGCCAGATCTTCTTTACCTGAGAGAATAGAATATCTTTTGGAGTAGAGAGAATAGCCCAAGATTAGCTTACTGTAGTTCAAAAAACTCAGTGGTCGACCCAACCTGATGGCTGCTCCGTTTTTTCTGAGCTTGTAGGTTGTCAGCTCTTGCGTAGTATGATATAGATCTACACCAGCCAAAATATTTGTATCCATAAAGTAAGGATTGGTGAAATTGAAAGTAAAATTATTAGTCGAGCCGCCAAATTCCCACTTCACACTGGATTGCCAAGAATTACCAAAAAGATTATTGTGCGAAACTGCTAGTTGTCCCACCACTCCATCTTGACTATTAATGGAAACTCCACCATTGGCGCTACCGGAAATTTTATCATTTACGGTAATTATCAAGTCAATATCACCATTGTTGTTGATCGGTTTATAGTCAGGATAAAGATCTGCTTCGAAAAATCCCATATTGTAAATATTGCCCAAAGAGCGCTGGACTTTGGATTGCTGGAAAAAATCTCCCGGGGCGATCACCAATTGGCGGCGGATAACTTTTTCCTTGGTTTTGCGGTTTCCCTTGATATGGATTTTTCGTACTTTGGCGCGGGTGTTTTCATTGATGGTCAAGATTACATTTATCCGCTCATCTTGCTTCTTTAGATCATGCTCAAAGCCGGCATAAATATAGCCATCTTCATGATACATGGAAGCTACTGAATTCAACTGTTCATTAAATTTCTGGAGATCGAAAATGTCATCGACATTAAATTTGAAATTAGCTTGAATGATCTCGTCTGTAAAGCGTTCATTACCCGAGATTATCACTTCACCAAACAGATATTGATTACCCTCATAAAGATAGATATCTATCATAAAATCACCTTTCACCAGTTTTACATCTGATGAGACGATGCGAGCATCAACATAACCTTCCTTATTATAGTAGGCGATGATTTTATTCAGATCTTCATCAAATTGCTCTTGCTCGAATTTTCCCGAGCGGAAGAGGCTGTTTTTCTTGGTCTTCATCTTGCGCAGAAGGGTTTTGGTATTTACCTCTTTGTTGCCATGAATGGTGATGCTTTCGGCTTTTACTTTTTCGCCTTCATCGATCTGGAGGATCAGATCTACCAGATTTTCTCCAACTTGGTCGACACTGTAGCTTACTTCTGCAGTGTGATAGCCTTTTTCCTGATATTGCTGAGCTATCTGCTTCGTGGTTTCGCTTTTTAAAAACGGGGACCAATAATTTCCTTTCTTCAAGGTAATTATCTCAGTCAGCTTGTTGGTTTTGATTTTATCGTTGCCTTTGATTTCCAGTTGGTTGACGATGGGATATTCTTCCACTAAAATGGTGAGAACCAAGCCCTGATCAAGTTCTTCTGCGCTGATATTTACATCTTTAAATACGCCTAATTGATAAAGATTTTTGATGGTTTTGCTGACATTATCACTGGAAATATTACTGCCCACTTCCAAAACATTTAAAGATCTGATCAGATCACTTTCGATATTTTGGTTACCTTCTATATCCACTTGCAAAATCAAGCTATTCTGGCCTAGCAAAAAAGTACTGGCGAGTAGTATTAACACTGCTATAAAGCATCTATTCATTAGTATCCTCCGGGTCGTTTATCATTTTGAAAGTCAATAAATAAATTTTCCTGTTCTCCGTAAAGTGTTTTCACCAAAAAAATCTTATTTCAATAATTTAATTTGCTCTCTGGAAAAAAGATAATAAACTATTACCGAGCAGTTAAAATGACGAATGCTTATCGTCACACAATTTTGGAATAAAAAATGCACAAATATAAGTAAGAAAAAAAATGAATTTTTACAAGGAAGATTTATGAAAAAAGAAAGAATTATTCAAATTTTGTTAATATCAATTGTAGTGGCTTTTGTGGGCTGTGCTCAACCCAATGACCCACTCGCTACAGAAACTGTAGAAAGCTTAAATGTGGTTCATTTTTACCCAACCACCGGATATGTTCTGGATGCAGCTGTTACTGCAGATAGAATTTACGCTGCTGAAGATCAAGCCGGATTCTCTATTTTCAACCATCAGACAAATGCTTTATTAGTCGATTTTTATGAGTCAAATTATGAAAATATGAGACTAATCCAGCCAGTTGAAGAAGATTCGCTCTTGGTGGTTTATGTGCCTTATGGGGGCTTAAACGGCATTCGCATTTTTGATATCTCAGATCCTGAAGATGTGCAAAATGTAGCCACTATCAGTGGGCAAACAACCGATTTGTTTGAGATGAAAACCTACAGACACGATGATGGGATCGAGGTAATTTGGAGCTTGGATAACGGAACTAACAAAATTATGTTAGGTGGAAGTTTAGCCTTTGATGAAGAATTTAATAGCTGGCTATGGGCTGGTGGAGTTGCCGATTATGAATTTGATTTTGAGATCGGGAAATTTGATTTTGCCAACAATCATTTTTTTATCTGTTCCGAGCAATTGGGTATAAGCATCTACCAGCGTGGAGAATTTGCTCCAACCTTTGTCAGTCGCTTTGATACCAAGGGCATTCCACTGTCTGTAAAGGTGGTTGACGATTTTGTTTACGTAGCTGACAGACAAAACGGGCTGGTAATTGCTGATATCAGTGACCTCAATAATCCTCAGATAGTTGCTGAAGTGGCTACTTCCGGCTATGCTCAAGATGTAGCTGTGGAAGGTGATTATCTGGCACTGGCTTCCGGTGGTGGCGGCCTCTATGTTTTTGATATCTCAGATCCTGTAAACCCTCGCCGAATAGGGCGGATAGACGATAGCGAGATTGGCTATACCTACAACGTAAATATCCAGGATGGCAAAGTTTTTGCCGGTTCCAGAATCGGAGTATCACAAATCTCGATTCAAGATTGACAAGTTTCAATCTGATAATAAATGGGAAATAGTAGCTAATAAAGAGCAAAGAATTTTTCCGAGCCGTGCGCTTAGCAAGGTTTGGAAAATGTTAAACCGAAATATTGCAAAACTGTGTTTTTTTTTAACAATCTGTTTGATAAAAACACAAGTTGAGACTTAAAATAATTTTTAATAATAATCTAGAAAAATGGAGAGAAAAATGAGAAAATTTATCATAGTTTTACTGTTGTCATTAGTGGTAGGGCTGAATGCCCAGTTGCAATGGGACAAATCTATGCCTGTGCGTCAAAGCGTAAACGTGGAATGGACCAGAGCAAGTGCTACGATCCCCGATGGCAGTGTGGTTTATGTATGGTCGGATGTAAGAAATGGTGATCGTGACATTTTTGCCCAAAAAGTAGATGGCGACGGCAATATGTTGTGGGGCGAAGAGAGTGGCAACTCTGCTTATCCCGGCATGAAGGAAGGCGTAATGATCAACGGTGAAGCTGATCGTCAGGAAGATCTGGTGATTATCGAAACCGGAGATGGGCAGACAGTTGTGGCTTGGGTAGATTACCGCAATAATCCTCTGGAAGGCGACATCTATGCTCAGAAATTGGATGAAGATGGAAATATCCTCTGGGATGAAGCTGGCGTACCACTTTGTCTGGCAGAAGAAGAACAAATTTCGCTTAATATAGTCAGTAATGAAGCTGGCGGAGCTTTGATCATTTGGGTCGATCAACGCTTGCAATCTGCTCCTGATATTTATGGAACACATATTTTGGCCGATGGCACAATTGCCGAAGGTTGGGAAGCAGATGGCAACCCGATAGTGGTCGAATCAAATTCACAAGGTCAGCATACTTTTTGGGAAGATGGACAAGGCGGGGCTGTGGTAGCCTGGGCTGATGACAGAAATCCCGGAGGATCTGATATCTATATGCAGAGAATCGCAGCCAATGGAGATTTGCTCTGGGCTGAAAATGGCAATTTATTAGTGGGCGCTGCCAATGCACAATCTCGTCCCAAAGTAACTCGTACTTCCGACGATAAATTTTTCTTTGCTTGGCTAGACAAGCGTAACGAAGCATCCGGTGATATTTATGGACAGTTAGTCGATTTGGATGGCAACTTTTTGTGGGAAGAAGAATTGGAAATTTTAGTAGGCGCTGGAATCCAGAGAAATCCTCGCATTCAGATCACCTCTGATGATGCGGCTGTAGTAGCCTGGGAAGATGGCGCAGCAGAGATAACTTACAAAAATATTCACGTGCAGAAGATAAATCAGGCAGGCGAGAAATTATGGGCTGCCGACGGTTTACCAGTGGTAACTGCCGCATATGATCAATTAAATCCGCGCTTGGATTCTGATGATGCAGGCGGAATTTGGATTATTTGGGATGATTCTCGAGATGGAGGTTTTCCCAATGTAGATATCTATGCTCAGCAGGTCAATGCTGCTGGTGAGATTCAGCTGGAAACAGATGGATTGCAAGTTTGCTCGCAGTTTAGTGAACAATTTTCTCCGCTGATCAAAAAAAGTGGAGATAGAATTTTTACGATTTGGGGTAATGGTAATAATGAAGCTGGAGCCAGAACGATTCAGGTGCAGATTCTGGATGAAGCTGGAGAAGAGATTTTACCAGAAAATGGAAAAGTTGTCTTCGGCGGCATGATCGGCAACGCTTCCGATTATACAATTTTAGAAAATGGCGAAAATCCTGCCGTAGTTTGGGAAGATAGCCGTGATTCTCATTTGGCAAGCCAGATCTATTATCAGATTCTTAATCCTGATGCTAGTTTCCAATTGGAAAAAAATGGTGTTTCCATCACCGAGATGACAGGCTCTGATCAGCAAGAGCTGCATGCTACTTTGGTGCCGGGAGAAGACAAAATTGCCGTAGTTTGGACCGAAGGTCGGATCGATGGAGTTGATTATACTTATGCTCAGCTGCTAGATTTTGATGGCAATAGATTGTGGGGCGAGCAGGGAACTGTGGTTTGTCCCAATGAAGTAGCTCAGAAAAATCCTAAGATAGCCTATGTTGATGGGCAATATTTTATCAGTTGGCAAGATACCCGAGCCAATTTTGATTATGGTATTTACTCTCAGATATTTGATGAAAACGGTGAAGCTCAGCTTGATCCGGCAGGAGTGGAAATCGCAGACTTGGCAGGTGAAGATGAGCTGATGACAGTGGTAGACGATTACATTATCTGGAAAATTTCTGTTAATTGGAATACTATAAATATCCACGTAGCCAAGCTGGATGAAACTGGTAATATGGCAGCTGGCTGGCCGGAAGATGGCTTAGAAGTTGTTGCTGCTGCAGGTATTCAGGAGAAAGCGCAAGCTATCATGACCGATGAAGGTTTGTTGCTGATTTGGTCAGATAAGCGTAACGATGGAATCGCAGATATCTACGGACAGATAGTTACTGCTGATGGCAATATACTTTGGGAAGAAAACGGAGCACCTCTGGTAACATCCGAAAATGATCAGATTGCTTCCAATCCTGTATATAATGATGGTTTATTCTTGGCTTGGGATGACTTGGAAGGTGGAATCTATGATGTCTATATGCAGAGCTACAATTCAGATGCTTCTACAAATTGGGCAGGAAACGGAATCGAGATTATTGCCGAAGAGCAAAACCAAAAAACTCCTGATTTAGTATCCAACGGCGAAAGCTTCTTGGTATCTTGGGAACACTATTTTGGTGGTGGAGAGGCTGGTGTAGCCGAATCTGATATCCACACACAATGGGTCTCGGCTGCCGGTGAGAAACAGTGGGATAATGCAGGTCTTGCACTTACGACAGCGATCAAAGATCAGAAAAAACCAATCTCGGCTTATGCCGGAGATGATTCTGCTTTTATTATCTGGGAAGATGCCCGCTCTTCAGGCAAGAATGATATCTACAATATTTACGCTCAGAAAGTGGCTTTTGAAGTCTTGAACAGTGATGAAAATGAGCTGAATCTGCAGCAATCTTTGCAGCAGAATTATCCCAATCCTTTCAATCCCACCACCACTATCAAGTTTTCTGTAGCAACTGAAAATCAGCCGACAGAATTGACCATCTATAACCTGAAAGGACAAAAAGTAAAAACTTTGGTTGATGCTGAATTATCGGCTGGCAGGCATACTGCTACCTGGAACGGCAAAGACAGCAATCAGAAAAATGTTGCCTCAGGCGTATATTTTTACCAGCTCTCTAATCCGCAGCAGACTGAAACCAGAAAAATGATTTTGATGAAATAGATAATTTTTTCCCCGGCCTTGGGTCGGGGAAAATTTCTTTGTTATTAAAGAAGGATAAATATGAAAAAAATGCTAATCTTTTTAATGTTGATGCTGGTTGGTGCACTTTCGGCACAGCTCTATCTGGATCCTGCCTATCATACCAATGAAGAGATAGAAGAGGAATTATTTCAGTTGCAAGAGCAGCATTCTGATATCATGAAAGTGGAACAGATCGGCGAAACTTTGGGCTCTCCTTTTCAAGATCCGTTGCCGATTTGGGGTGTGAAAATCTCCGATAATGTGCAAGAAAATGAAGATGAACCTGCTTTGCTTTTTATCGGTCAAGTTCACGCTGAAGAAGTTTTGGGCGTAGAGATCACCATGAATATGATCTACGATATCTTGGAAAACAGAAATTATACTCCTTACAATGTCTGGATTTCTGAGCTGGAAATTTGGATAGTTCCCACCTACAATCCGGAAGGCTTGGGTGTGGTGATGGATACAGAGCATGTCTCCTGGCGTAAGAATATGCGTGATAATAATGAAAACGGTGAGTGGGATGTAGAGCTGGGAGTCGGTAGAGATATCGACGGTGTGGATATGAATAGAAATTTCTCATTTAATTGGGTGCATGGAGACACATTGTATTGCCCTGATGGCGACGAATTGTATGATTATTATCGCGGTCCGGCCCCGATATCCGAAGGCGGCATCCAAGCTATTACCAACCTGGCAGCAGAGCAGCATTTTATCTATTCCGTAGCTTGGCACTCTTCCCGCACAGGAAATTTATCAGAGCAAATTTTTTACTCATTTGAATGGGACGATCTCAAACGAAGTCCCGATTTTGAGCATAATCAATATATTGGAGAAGAGGTTGCTAGCCGCATACAGAAAGAGACAGGCAGCGGATTTTACGAGCCTTCACCCTCACGCGGTAGAAAAGGCTCTGCTCATGAGTGGTTTTACCAAGAACATGGTACAACCCAGCTCTTGATCGAATGTGGTACCCAGAATTTACAGCCCAACGAAGCTATCATGCTGGATACTGTGGAACGAAATCTGAGTGGAGCTTTTTGGTTATTCAGCCGCATTTTAGGATATCAGGCCGATAGTGGTGCCATGCTGACCGGACACGTTACCGACGCCGAAACGGGCGCCCCAATCGTTGCCGAAGTTATTATCGAAGAAAATCACGCTTCATTTTTCACGCCGCGCCTGACTGACGATACTTTTGGCAGATATTGGCGCCAACTCAATCCGGGACAATATACCCTGCGAGTGCGTAAAGCAGGCTATCAAGATCATCTGCAGAGTGTTACCGTCAATAACTCATCCTGGACAATTAGAGATGTGGAATTGCAGCCTTTGCAGCCGGTTAATATAAACGTTTCCACCAACACAGAGCTGGATGGTGTAGTAGAAATCCTAGGTGAATA
The DNA here is from genome assembly GCA_046482725.1 of Cloacimonadales bacterium (SeqCode). Lineage (GTDB taxonomy): Bacteria > Cloacimonadota > Cloacimonadia > Cloacimonadales > TCS61 > DAOWES01. The sequence goes on along the minus strand of JAWOEN010000052.1, from coordinate 15,401 downwards.
TCATCAAGTTATCCCCTTTTCCGGAGGAGATTTCAGTCTGGATACTTTTGCCGGAGAGCAGCAATTTATTGTGAAAATTGACGGTTTTGTACCTTATCAATATCAGGCAGAGCATTTGCAAGATGCAGATCTGGAGCTAGAGCTTGCCCCGGAAGTTGTGCTTTTTGCAGATAATTTTGATGCTGGCATTCCTGATTGGGAGACAGAATATAGCTGGGCTGCCGAGATAGATCCTGTTTCGAATACACAGAGTTTGGTAGTACATCGCAATTTCTTCCAAAACAGCATGCACGATTTTTATCCCAATAATATGGATGATTCTGCACAGTACAGCGGCTATATAAGTTTGCAAGGCGTAGCTGACGATGTGGTCTTGACTTTTGATCATAAATATCGAACCGAACATGACGTAGATTTTGGGAAAGTGGAAGTGAGTACCAATGGCACTACCTGGCAGACCATCGCTGAATATTCCGGCATTAGTAAAGGTTGGCAAGATGTGATGAGCCCGACAAATGACAATGTTGTGCTCTCTTTGGCAGATTATGTAGATACATATTTGCATCTGCGTTTTCGCTTTGTCAGTGATGATACTCAGAGAGACCCCGGTTGGTGGATCGACAATCTGAAGATAGTTTCTTCACTTGCGTCCAATGCCAATGAAGAAAATATCCCCGAGCTCAAGACAGAGCTGAGGGGAAATTTCCCCAACCCTTTTAATCCTGAAACTACGATCCGCTTTAATTTGGCAGAGCAAGATTACGCTGAGGCGCAGTTGGAGATTTATAATGTTCGGGGTCAGAAAATAAAAAGTTTTGATCTGCAATCGACTCAGCTTTCTGCTAGCAATAGCGTAGTCTGGGACGGCAGAGATCAAGCCAATCGCAGTGTCGCAAGTGGTGTATATTTTTATAAATTATCAACTGCAGATTATCAAGCTTCGCGCAAGATGATCTTGCTAAAGTAATGGAGGATAGATGAAAAAACATATGATATTTATTTTGCTGTTGATTTTCGCTAGCAGTTTGCTGGCTGATTTTAGCTATCAGCAGGAGAGAGGAAATCTTGTGGTGAGCTACCAGAATAATGATCTGGCCCCCCAAGATATTACCGTAGAGACTGTCTTGGCAATACCCGCTACCGCAGTGGAAGTGGAAATCATCAGCAGCAATTATGCTATTTTTGATGCTGACGATAATTTTATCGGTAATGAAACAGAACGCAACCAAGCAAGTGTGAAAATTACTGACAGCTTTGTGATGCGAGAACTCTATGCTCATACAGTCGAGCTAAATCTGCAGCCCGAAAGAGCTGAAGGTAGAGCTGTGCTTACCAGTCTGGAATTCTCGGTTAATCCAACCAAGCGAGTAGAGATTCCGCAAAAAGTTTCTCCGGCTTTTCTGCCTGTTTACCGTTCAGTTACCGGCAATTTCGCCGAATCTTATCTCTATATGACCGAGATTGCTCCCACTCGGATGCTGATTATTGCCAAGGAAAATCTGTTCAACACGATGCAGACCTTTATCGACTGGAAACAAGCCAGCGCTATCGAGACAGATATCTTTTCTATTACAGAAGCTGGCGGCAGCAGTGAGAACATCAGAGCTTTTATCGCTGATAGATACAACAACCTTGAAACCAGACCTGATTACCTGCTTTTGGTAGGTGATGTCAACGGCTCTTTCGAATTACCATCATTCTATATTAGCGATGCCAACAATGTTACAGACTTGCCTTTCACTATGATCGAGGGTGATGATTATTTTCCCGAAATTTTGGCTGGAAGATTTTCTATCGATAGCGAAATGGAGCTGATGACAATCATCAATAAAGTCATATTCTATGAAAAAACTCCTTACATGGAAGATTCCAGCTGGCTAGAATCTGCCACTTTGGTGGCTGGAAATTATTCTGATAGCCCGCCTATGCCAACTACTCCGGTCAATACCAGTAAATGGTTGGAAGAGAAATTGGATTATTACGGATATGCCAATGTAGATGAATTTTACTATCCACCCCTCTATCCCGGCTCTACCGATATTATCAATAGCATCAACAGTGGTGTGAACCTGATAACTTATCGCGGTTGGGGCAATGCCAATGGTTGGCACTATCCGGAATTTAAAAGACAACATATCGATGAATTAAATAATGGCTATATGTTGCCGGTAGTAACTTCTTTTGTTTGTAATACCGGAGATTTTGCCAATCAGGCTGTCGATCCTAGTTTTGGAGAGAAATTTGTTCGAGCCGGAACACCTAGTATTCCCAAGGGAGCGGTGATCTTTGTGGGTCCTTCTGATCTTCACACCAACACCAGATACAACAATTCGCTCTTTTCAGGCTTTTATCACGGTTTTTTGGATGAGGATAATTTTATTTTCAGTACCGCCTTACTCCGCTCCAAATATGAGCTTTATGATAATTTCCCACGCGAAAGAGCTGTAGGTCAGGAAGAAGCTGTAGAATTTTATTTCCATGTTTACAATATCCTGGGTGACCCCTCGCTGATGATGCGTAGCCGAGTACCCAATGCCTTAGTTGCTGAATTTGTCTCAGAGATCAATACTGGCACAAATTATCTGGACATTGTTGCTGCTGAGGCAGACGGAGCTCTGGTTTCCGCTGTCAAAGACGGCGAAATCATCGCTCGCGGCACAATGGAAAACGGTGCGATCACCTTATATTTTGAGCCACAAGAACCTGGACAAATCGAAGTGACACTGACCAAACCGAATCATATTCCTTATATCCAAACTGTTGAGGTTAGCAGCCATTCGGTTGATCTGGGAATAAGCTCAGTGCAAAGCAGTGAAGTGATTGCTGGAGCAGAAGTAACGATCGATCTGGAATTGACCAATTTTGGCTCTGAAACTGCCTCTGCTGTTGCGGCCGACCTGATTAGCAATAATGAGATGGTAACAATCGAGAGCGGCACTGCCGACTTTGGTGATATTGCAGCTAATGCCTCTGCTAATGCCAGTTTCGTTGTGACGATTGCTCCCGAATCTCCCAATGGAGAAAGCCTAGCTTTTAGCTTGGAAATTTCCGATGGCTCGATCGCTAAATTTGCCTTGCTCAATAATAGTATTCTTTTTGAAATCACTGAACTTGAGATTCCCGAGGATGGAGTCTTGGATCCGGGTGATGATCTTATAGTAAATCTGACTGTCAAAAATATCGGAAGCATAGATGTGGAAAACCTGACAGCTATACCTAGCGAGATGAGTGATGCGATCTTGGTTTCTGACACAGTGCTGGAATTCGGTGATCTCTTGGTAGGAGAAACTGCCACAGCTGAGCTGGGAATTTCAGTGGCTGCTGATGCATTTGTGGGAAGATTGGTTTCGATCAATTTGGATTTTGTAGATGCAGAAGAGCAAACTACCTCTGCCATCTATACCACCCAGATCGGAACAGTGCAGAGTAGTGATCCGACCGGACCGGATAATTATGGCTATTATGCTTATGACAATACAGATGTCGGCTATGAGGAAGCACCCGAGTATGAATGGCATGTGGTTGATCCGGAAGATGGTGGCAACGGTACAATTATTCCTCTGGCTGATGATCAAACTGAAGTAGTAGATTTGCCTTTCACCTTCCAATACTATGGAGAAGCGCATGATCTGATCTCGGTCAGCTCCAATGGTTGGTTAGCTTTTGATGAAACAGATGTGGATGATTTTACCAACTGGAATATTCCGGCAGCTTTGGGACCTTATGCCATGGTAGCACCATATTGGGATGATTTGATCGGTATTCCCTTTGATGATGGTTCCGGCATGCACTATCACATCAGATTGGGTTACGATTATTTCCCGGAAGAGGGAAAATTTGTGATTCAATGGAATGGCGCTGTCAACAGACACAACGACAGCTCAATCGAGAAATTTGAAGTTGTGCTTTATGATCCTGCGATGCATCAAACAGCTACCGGTGACGGTATTATCCAATTCAATTATCATACTGTAGATAATCCGGATGAAGATGATAATTATTCTACTGTTGGTATCGAAAATGGACATCAAACTGATGGTATCTGCTACTCCTACTCAGATTTTTATGCTGCGAGTGCAGTACCGTTATCAGCTGGCTTGGCGATCAAGTTTACGACAAATTCACCTGATGATTATGTAGGTACAGATGAAAACGAGATGATTCAGCCGCAATTGCAGCTTTTGGGAAATTATCCCAATCCTTTCAATCCTACCACTACTATCAGCTTCTCTACCAGCCAAGCTGAGCAGTATACAGAATTGCAGATCTATAATACCAAAGGACAGAAAGTGAAAACTTTGGTGGCAGAAACTTTGCCGGCCGGTACTCATTCTGTAGTTTGGGCCGGTGATGATCATCAGGGCAATGTTGTTTCATCTGGTGTCTATTTCTATCAGCTATCTGATGGAAAGTCTAATATCTCCAGTGGCAAATGTCTGCTTCTGAAATAAGTTAATGATCGAAAATATTGGTTAAACTTGAGTTTTGTAAAAAAAAGTCTGCTAGCTATTTCAGGAGTATCCGCTTTGGGTGCTCCTGAAGAAGCTTGGTTTTTTTTAATAAAATTTAGCAAAGCTCAATCTATTATGAGGTAAAATGTATATATTAATTTTTGGTTTTGTTTTATTAATTGTATTATGGATTATCGAATTTCATAATCACCAATTTTGGCGGAAAAAGATTCCGCTAATCATTCATGTAAATGGAACTAGAGGAAAATCTAGTGTGGTGAGGCTCATCGCAGCCGGTTTACGCGGCGGCAACAAAAAAGTGATGGCAAAAACAACAGGTTCAGCCCCGGCAATAATTTTTGAAGATGGCTCTGAGACCCCGATTGTGCGTCATTATGAAGCTAACATCAAAGAGCAATTGAAGATCATAAAATTTGTGGCTAAACGTGACATCGATATTTTGGTGTTGGAATGCATGGCTGTAACTCCCGAATATCAGTGGGTTACCGAGCAGGAGATGGTGCATTCTGATATCGGAGTAGTCACCAACAGTCGCTTGGATCATCTGGATGTGATGGGTCCCGGCCTGAGAAACTGTACTCTCTCGCTGTGTAATTCACTGCCCAGTAATGGCATCGCTTATACGGCAGAGTGGAGAATGTTTCCCTTGATAAGCAAACAAGCCCACAAGATGGGTACGAAATTGATTTACTCTGATAGTAACAAAATCTCTGATGAGATGATGCGCGGATTTCGACACATCGAGCACAAAGACAATGTGGCAGTCAGTTTGGATGTTTGTGAACATTGTCAGGTAGAGCGGGATGTTGCTTTGCAAGAGATGTACAAAGCCAAACCCGATATCGGAGCTGCCGAGATCTTTGAAGTGAAGCGGAATGGGATGAAAATATTTTTCGTTCACTCTTTTGCGGCAAATGATCCGGAATCAACCCAGTTTTTAATTAATTATGTAAAAAAAATCCACTCACATATCGACAACATTTCATTGGTTCTAAATACTCGCGAAGATAGAATCTATCGTTCCAAGCAGCTGATCGACATGCTCTGCGAATTTGAGCACGATGAGCTTTTCCTGATCGGGCAGCAAACTCAATCTATGCATTCTTATGCCATCTCACACGGTATTTCCAAAGCAGAAGTACACGATTGTGGATGGGTGAGTGGAGAAGAATTGATCGCCGAAGTCAGCAAATTGCCAGCGCAGGAAGTTCTATTATTTGGAGTAGGAAATATTGGTGGAAATGGCGGTATAATCGTAGAATACTTTAGGGAGAGGAACGGAAAAAATGTTTGAAGTAGCAATAGGTTTAGGTGTAATAATTAGTCTCTTTTTCTTAGAGACTTTTGGAGCAGCAGCTGGTGGTATTGTAGTTTCTGGCTATATCGCAATGTATTTGCATCAGCCGCTTACAATATTTGCCACACTAACAATAAGTTTTGTGGTTTTTGGAATAGTGAAATTATTGGGCAGAGTAATGTTCATCTATGGACGCAGAAGAATGGTGATAACCGTGCTTTTGGGTTTCATTTTGGGCTGGTATGCCGATACTTATGGAATCTTTTCCACTGTACCCTCAAATTACTCAGTCGATGTGATTGGTTTTATCATTCCGGGTCTTATCGCCAACGCCATGGAAAAACAGGGAATCATCAAAACGCTTTCGGTCATGACTATCGCAGCTGTTTTGGTCAGGTTCATCTTGATCTTGATTTTTGGCGGAGAAATAATAGGATAAGGGAGAGATAAATGTTTATACCAAGTGCAAAATCCAAACTCAGTTTGATATTACTATTTTTCATCGCCTTGCTACTCTTTATCTGGGTAGAAGGCAGTACCAACTATGTAAAAGAAGATCATTTCGAATTGAAGATGAAAGCAGCGCAAGAGATGCAAAACGCCGCGAAGGTACTGAAGCAGAATCGTATCGACAGCGGAGCTTATATCGACAATCTGAATGACCCCAATAAAACAGCTTTGGTCGGAGATCGCGAATCTGTGATTATTACAGATCGTGGCAATCTTACTTCCAAACTGACCTCACTCAATCCCAATATGGCTGCTGTAGTTGTAGATTTTTTCAAAAATGCTGAACTGAAAGCAGGAGATAAAGTCGCGGTCAGCTACACAGGCTCTTTTCCCGGTATGAATCTGGCACTTTTTAGTGCTGCCAAAGTTATGGATTTGGATCTAAAAATCGTCTCATCTGTGGGCGCCAGTATGTTCGGCGCTACCGATCCCGATTTTACTTGGCTGGATATGGAAAAAGTGCTGAATGACAGCGGTGTATTTCCCTATCACAGTAGTGCAGCTTCTATCGGCGGTGGCAGAGATTTGGGCCGTGGCCTCAGTCTACGCGGACGCGAGCTGATCTTGGATGCTATCGAGCGCAACAATGTTACTCTGATTAATGGCAGTAGCCTGGAAGATAATATTGCACAAAAGATGTTTATCCTAGACGAATTGGCCGCAGGCGACGAGTATAAACTCTATGTAAATATCGGAGGTGGATTATCCAGTCTGGGAACCACCTTGAATGGACAAATGGTTTCACCCGGCTTGCATCGCTATCTAAAATTGAAAAATATCCCAACCAAGGGTACGATGTTTCTCTTCGCCGAACGTGGTGTTAAGCTGCTGCACCTGCTTGACATCGTAGGTATTTCTAATCAATATGAAATGCCGGTAGCTCCGGAACCTTTACCGCAAGCTGGGATGGGTAAGGTGTTTGAAGCAGAAAAATATAGTATCTCAATCACAATCATTTCTTTGGTAATTCTCTTGATTCTGATCGCCATGGTTATCTTTTTCGATCATCATGAGCTCAAAATCAAAAAAGATGAGATTAACGTTTAAACAAATTAGGATGGTTTTTATGAAGAATCAACTGCTTGATCTGGCAACTCGGCCTACTAAAATAGTTTTGTTTCTGTTGCTGATTCTGGCTATATCCAGCTCTATATCTGCTTCGCACATCGAGCTGCAAACAGATAAGGAAGTTTTTCCTCTACTCAATCGACGCAGTAATAAGATTATAAATTATTATCAACTGCAACCGGGAGCCAGTATTCAGGTGAAAACTTTTGAGGTAGATAGCTTGCAGATTTACACTCGCCTGATTATGAATGGCAATAAAGATATTGATTATAACTATTTGGTAGATATCGATGGACGCCAATACAAAGTAGAGAGATCTGCTAAAGCCAGCAGGATTACGCGTGGCTTGAATGGAGACGAAATATCTGCTTACAATACTTTCGTCAAAAAGATCCCCTCGGATAATACTATCGTCAGCGTTAGCAATACTTCCAGCTACAATATCTTGGTGAAGATCTCTGCCAATAACGTTATTTCAGAGCATCGGGTAATTGATTACATCAAATATTCGCCTCAAGAATATGGCAATGAACGTACGATGGTGTTACGCAAAAAAACCTACACCTACTACGAAGATAAAGATGGCTCTATCAAATTGACTTTGGAAGGGCCTATAGTGCTGAAAATCATGAGCCGCTTTGTTTTTTCCCGCAATTATGTAAATTCCAAACAGTATGGCTACCGAGTCTATAGCAATGGTAATTTACTGGGAGATTATCAAGAGATTGCCCATAAATCCCCAAGCTCATATTTACGCAATGAAGAAGAAAAAATGCTCTCGACCGGTGATTCCAATATTTTGAAATTACCCAGAGGTGTTCATAATCTATCGGTAGAAAATCGTGACAGCAATTTAGATGTGATTTTTCGGTTTTTTATCAGTAAATCATCCATTGATATAGAGGAAGAATGAAAAAAATAATCACGCTTATTTTCAGTAGTTGCTATCTATTATTAGCAGCTTGGAACCTGCAGCCATCGATCTCGGTAGAAGGCGTCTATAGCAGTAATTTACTCAGCTTATCCGACGATCAGTATCAACGCTATCTGGATGGAGAGATCGGTAGCTATTATGATGTGAAGACCGCTGATGACTTTGTCAATAGTATCGCTATCAATCTGCAAGCTAGAAGAAAAATCTTGGGTCATACCAATATCACAAATCTTTCACTAGATTATGATCTTTATACCGAAAATGATGTTTTCAATCAGGTGAGTTTGAGTTTTTCAAGCAGACAGTTTTTCAATCGCTATTGGGATCTGCGCCTCGCTTATAGCTATCATCCCGAGATTTATGTGCACAATTATACCAGTGTCTGGGACGAGCAGCGCCATCAATATACATATTCCAAAAACAATTTTGGTGCTGTGCTGAATCATAACCTGAATAAACAGATCAGCTTGCGTTACGAGCTGGATTTTACTCAACGCTATTACAACGAATATTTTGTCGAATATGATGCTGATGATCTGGAAAATGCAGTGCGTCTAATCTGGCGTTGGCAGAACTTTGAAACCAGATTTGGTTACGGTTACAAATATTCTGTTGCCCAAGCTGAAGAAGCTTTTGAAGGCTTGGATTATAGTGGTGTGATCAAAGATAATAGCTACGATTCCAATAAATTTCGTTTTACTTTGATCGTTCCATCATTGCTTCAACTTGCCGAAAAAGATCTGAGATTCTACGCGTTTTTGCTATATGAAAAGCGCTATTTCCAAAGTGACTATCCTGACGATACCTACCACTATCAGCGGGAAGCAGAGCGCTATTCGCTCAGCAGCTATCTGCGTTATCCACTTTTGGAAAATATGCAGATCAAGCTTTTGGGAAAATATCAGAAACGGATTACCGATTCGATCTATCAACAAGTGGCAGATGAGAAAACTTATGATGCTTACCAGGTTGGTTTAGGCTTAGAATTTGAGCTTTAATAGCCCAAAATTTTAGAAATACTCTGTACCTGATCGAAACTTCGGTTGGGTACATTTTTATAGAAGCCAGATATTTTTATATGTGATGATAATGACAACAAACGAGGAGAAAGATGCAAAATAATGATGTACTAAGACGCGTACGCTATATCTTTGATTATAGCGATGAGCAGATGATAGAGATCTTTGCAGCAGCAGAGCAGAAAGTGGAGAGAGCAGAAGTAAGCGATTGGCTGAAGCGAGAGGATGATCCGGAATTTCAAGAGCTCAGTGATCGGATGTTGGCAACATTTCTCAACGGCTTGATCAACAAAAACCGAGGCAAGCGCGAAGGTGAACAACCTCAGCCGGAAGATCGGATTACCAACAATCTGATCTTTAAGAAGCTGAAGATTGCGCTTGATATGAAAGCAGAAGATGTTTTGCAAGTGTTGGATTTGGCCAATTTCAAATTGGGAAAATCGGAGCTCAGCGCTTTCTTTCGCAAGAAAGGATCTCGCCAATATCGGATTTGTCAGGATCAGGTTTTGCGTAATTTTTTTATGGGATTGCAGAAAAAGTATCGCCAGCAGTCAGCGCAGATGGAAAGCTAAGCAAAGCAGGAGGTTATTATGCTAGAAAAAAACAGAGCAGCTGCCATTTTGGGAGTTTTCATTTTTTTGGGGTTGGTAATATTCGCAGCTCTGATTTCTAAGGCAGCGTTGAAAGTGAAGAGTATGGATAGAATTGTCACCGTGAAAGGATTGGCTGAGCGCGAAGTGGAAGCCAATGTAGCGATTTGGCCTATCAAATTTGATGAAGCAGGCAACGATCTGAGCCAGCTTTATGCCAGCTTGGCAAAGAAGACAAATCTCATCGTGGAATTTTTGCAGGACAATGGCTTTGCTGAAGATGAGATCACCATATCGCAACCCTCGATTTTCGATAAACAAGCCCAATCTCATGGAGATGGAGGCAATGCCAAATATCGTTTTACAGCGACCGGTGTGATCACCGTTTATTCTCAGCAGGTAAATTTGGTGCAAGCAAGTTCACGTCAGATCGTGGAATTGGGCAAGCAAGGCATCGCACTTTCCGGGCAAGATTATCAATATCGGACTCAATATCTCTTCACAGAATTAAACTCGATCAAACCCGATATGATCGAAGAGGCGACCAAAAACGCTCGCCAAGCTGCGGAAAAATTTGCCAAAGATTCCAACAGTAAATTGGGTAAAATCAAAAATGCTACCCAAGGTCAATTTTCTATCAACGATCGTGATGCTTCCGCTCAACATATCAAAAAGGTACGAGTCGTCTCCACAGTCAGATATTTTTTGTCAGATTAGTAAAAAAATTTGTGCAGGCTTTACTCTTGCCAGATAAAGAATGGTTTCTGTTGCAAAAACATAACTATCTCTTCTGGCTTCTGATTTAGCAAAGTGCAAAATTCCTTGCTCTCTGCCTGGAAATAGTTGGCATTCTTTAGCTCTTTCATCGAAAATTCTTGCTCGCCAATTTTGATGATTCCGCTTTGATTGTAGCTTTTCAAATATTCCTGAGCTCGCTTTTGCCGAGCTCGGTTGGCAGCGCTGTCAATTATTGCAGGAAATTTACCTCTAAAATTATTACACCAATCATAACGCAGAAGATCGATAAACAGTTCTCTTTTACTAGGATGATTTTCTAATAAAAATTCCAACAAACTGCCACAATTCTTACTCCAATCCTTGATCCTGAGATCTTGCTCTTGCTGCAAAATCCACTCGGCAAATTGCCAATAAAAGCGGAAAGGCGATTGCCACAATTGCTGACAATAACCAATCGTGAACTGAAATTTTTGCGAGCCATAAAATTTATCCAAGAGTTGCTCTACAACCTTAAGCTGATTGATCTGCTGAAAATCTAGCCAGCGATTGCTGAGGATTTCATAAGGCGGCGCGGCTGTATGCATTATCTCATACTCTTCTACCTGCTCGGCCATTTTGGTGCCGGGCAACACTTTCAAAAATCCCATCTGAAAATGCTGCGCTGCCAAACTGATAATTTCATCAAAGCTCCGGGCCAAACTGGCTAAATCCTCATGAGGTAAGCCCACGATCAGATCTGTGTGCAGATGAAATTTTCCCATCTGCTGCAATCTGCTGATATTGGCTCGCGATTTTTGCCAATTATCCTGCCGATCGATCGCGGCAATAGTGCGCGGATTGGTTGATTGGATACCGATCTCGAATTGAAATAGATCTTGGGGAGCAGTAGCCAAAATCTCAAAATCCTCCTCGGTCAGAAATTCCGGATGCAGCTCGAAATGGTATTTGGTTACTCCTGCCTCAGCGATCAGAAATTGCCAAATAGGGCGATGATGCGAAGGGCGGGCATTGAAGGTGCGATCGACAAATTTGATGATCCGCGGCTGAAATTTTGCCAACCATTGCAGCTCCGCTAATACTTGCTTCAGATCTCGAAAATCCAAGACCTGATCCCGCCGTGAACTAAGGCAATAGCTGCACCGAAAAGGACAGCCCCGACTACTTTCGTAATAGATATATTTATGCTCTAGCTGTGGAAAATCTTGCGAAGAGTAGGGAAATGCGACTGAAGAAAATGGCAGATTATCAGCTTTGATCAATTGCTGAAGCTCGCTACTCTTCAGCGGATTGGCAGCCTCGCCATTACCGCAAATAATCTGATCAATCTCGGGAAAATCTCGCAGCCAGCGCTGGAAATCGAAGCTCACCTCCGGCCCGCCCAAAATTATTTTTACAGCGGGCAAGATCTTTTTCAGATCCGGTAAGAGATGCTGTATGAGCTCGGCGTTCCAGATATAGACCGAAAATGCCAGCAGATCAGGTTGCTGCTGATAGATAGCTTGCAAAATCTCGCGCTCAGATTGATTGATACTGAACTCTAGCAAATCAACCTGATCCTGCTGGTTTTGCCAATGATTGCGCAGATAGCGCAGCGCCAGATTACTGTGCGTGTAGCGGCAATTGATACCGACCAACAATAATTTTCGCATCAAAGAAAAATCACTTTTCGAACATCTCGATAGCCCGCTGCAGATCTTCGGGAAAATCTATCTCGATACATTTGATATCATCTGTGGGAACTGCCTGCAAAAACACATCTTGCGCCAACAAGCCCACAGCGTATTCAAAATAATTGTTGGATTGCCCGTTATCCACTCCATATTGCAGATACTTGGCAAATTGCGGTAAAATATCATGATTAAATTTTCCGATGCCGATAAATTCTCCGGCACAGCGCTCGATCTCCAATTGCTTTGAGATCTCCAAAATCCTATTTTGCTCATCGATCACCATCTTCACCTCTTCTTCCTGACAAGATTTGGTTTCGAGCAGCAATTGCGAATATTGCGAGGGCGCTGCTATCTTTTCCAAAAGATGACTCTTAAACAGTACATCCGCATTGAAATAGATAAAGTCATCATCAAAATATTCTCGGGCCAACCACAAAGAGTATAAAGTGTTGGTACTAGCAAAAATCGGATTTTCGACAAATGTAACCTGCTGCTCGGATAAAACTTCCAAAATATGCTGGCGCATCAAATCATATTTGTAGCCCAAAACTATCACAAAATTCTCGATGCCCACCTGCTGGCAACTCTCGATCTGATGATGAATGATCGATTTTTCGCAAATCCTGATCATGCTCTTGGGAATGCCTTCCGAGACTGTCGCCAACCTGCTGCCCATTCCGGCTGCTAATATTATTGCTTTCATTTTTTCTACCTTCCTTCTAATTTTCTATTTTTATCTAAAACAGCCGGATTATTGGTCAATGAAATTTTTTTAGTGACTCACGATCCTCGGCCTTCCAGCTAAATATCATAGATTTCGCAACAGACCACAATTGGATAAAAAAAATGAAATATTTGACAATATGCAATGTAAAATAAAGTTTATCATTAGTTTTTGAGAAGTCGGAGAAATAAGAAGTAGGAGAAGACATGGTTATGACTCTCCACCCAAAACTAGCGGAAATAAAGGAGAAAGTAGATGGAGCGTAAATTGAAGATTTTTTTATTTTTTGTACTAATCGGGACTTTATTAATCAGTTGCATTTTTGATAGCGATTCCGGTAATAGGTTTTCAGTTAACTTGACTGTAAAAGATCAAGAGGGCAATCTTCTTGATGATGTAGAAGTAAATTTTGCAAATAAAACGATGCTTGATAACATACCGTTTAGGAAGGGCAGACCAAGTGTAAATATTAATTTTTCTTTAGAAAATAGTGTTAAGACATTAATTGAAATTAGAGATATTGAAAACTCCTTTGTTAAAACATTGAATGATACAGTTTTATCTACTGGAACATATACTGTAAGGTGGAATGGAAGAAATTTCAACGAAGAAATCATGGAAGATGGGCTATATTATTACATTATGGAAACATATGACGATGATGGAGATGTAGTTTATTTTGATAAAAAGCAAATGTATTTACTTTCGATCTATAATTCGCATACAACTCTTTATAATGGAAAAGCTAGTTTTCATGATAAGAAACCATTTATGAATTTATATAGTTTGGGTGAAATTGCTCTAACCTCAGAATATGGTGAAACGTATAATGTCGTCAATTTTTCTGATACAACTTATGTGTTAATCGAAAGAGATGGCTTTCATTGCATCGGAAGTTTTGTTGCCCAAAATAAAGAAAACAAGCTCAATTTTACTTGGAACTCAGAAGAAAGGAAACAAATCAATTTCAGAGAAAATCAAAAGGTCGCCAGTGATGATTTAATTCCAATAGAAACTCAGCTGGGAAATTGTTATCCAAACCCTTTTAATTGATGGTCTAAAATTTGTTTTTTTATTGAAGTAGAAGGGATGAATGTAGGGATTAAAATTAATCATTTGGATATGGGTTGGCAGTATTATTTCAATGTAAATCTGGAAATGCAATTGTTCAGACAAAAAAACAGGGCTGAAAAGTCGATGGACATAAGATTGGGAAGAACCAAGGATATCTTCTTGACCAAATTTAGTAATAAAGTTGATTCGTTGCATAAAATAAATTACTGGGAGTTGTGTAAATAAATGGCAAAGCAAAAAAAACAAAAATCGATGGAAGAGACACTTTGGGATTCTGCCAATAAGCTAAGAGGTTCGGTAGAACCGGCTGAATATAAACACGTAGTCTTAGCTTTGATCTTCCTTAAATTTGCAAGTGATAAATTTGAGTACAGAAGAAAAGAACTGATCGGCGAAGGCAAAGAAAAATACCTTGAAATGAAAGAATTCTACAATATGAAAAATGTATTTTATCTACCCGAGATTTCTCGTTGGTCATACATTATTAAAAATGCTAAACAAGATGATATTTCACTAAAAATCGACACTGCACTGCATACAATCGAAAAGAAAAATGAAGCTCTGAAAGGAGCTTTACCCGATAACTATTTTTCCAGACTCGGGCTTGAACAAAGCAAACTCTCTGCACTTTTGGATGTGATCAATGATATAGATACTTTGCAAGACAAAGAACAAGATATTGTGGGTCGAGTTTACGAATATTTCCTGAAGAAATTTGCCTTGGCTGAGGGCAAAGGAAAAGGAGAATTTTATACTCCCAAATCTATTGTAAAATTAATTGCTGAAATGCTGGAGCCATACAAAGGAACAATTTATGACCCTGCTTGCGGCTCCGGCGGAATGTTTGTCCAATCCATAAAATTTATCGAAAATCATCACGGCAATAAAAAAGAGATTTCAATTTATGGACAAGAATATACCAAGACTACCTACAAGCTGGCAAAAATGAATCTGGCAATTCGAGGGATTTCCGCCAATTTGGGAGAGGTAGCAGCTAATACTTTTTCCAACGATCAACACAAAGATCTGAAAGCTGATTACATTATGGCAAATCCACCTTTCAACCAAAAAGATTGGAGAGCTGCCAATGAACTCATTGATGATCCGCGTTGGGCCGGCTATGAAGTTCCACCCAAAAGTAATGCAAATTATGGCTGGATTCTAAATATGGTTTCCAAACTTTCAGCCAATGGGGTTGCCGGATTTTTATTAGCAAATGGAGCTCTTTCAGGTGGTGGTGAAGAATACAAAATTAGAAAAAAAATAATTGAAAATGATTTGGTTGAAGCAATTATTATTCTACCA